>NZ_CP040710.1:300000-440000 GCF_005943945.1 Aggregatimonas sangjinii
TTGCAATTCCTGCGATAATCAAAGGTTTATTCTTTTCAAAAAACTTGCTTTCAAAAGCTGCTGGATTTTGGATTTTACTTTGGCTTGTTTCGCTATACCCGTCTACTGTAACTTCATTTACGTTAAGCTATATATTGGTTTGGATTTCAATTGGCATTTGCTATTCGGATACCATTCGCCTTAGTTCAGAGGAAATCGTAGCTCAATACTTAAATCCGGCCAAACGAAAAATGGAAAGTAAGAAGAAATATTTATAACCGCTCGCAGTAACACATACCTTATGCCCTTACCTAAAGTTCTTATTCTCAATCAACCGTTCGTCAATGATACCGGGGGTGGAATTACCTTATCGAATCTCTTTTCAGGTTGGGACAAAGATAAGCTGGCGGTTGCATGCCTGGGCTATGTGCTGACTCCTCATATAGACCCGACAGTTTGCAACAACTATTATCAATTAGGTGATGAGGAGCGAAAGTGGATTTTTCCCTTTAATATTTTAAGTAGAACCTATAAAAGTGGCCCTATAAAATTTACGGATACTTCAAAAAAAAATATAGTTGAAGAAGTTTCAAAATCGAAAACCAGAGTAGGCTTTCTTAACACATATTTAAATCCCTTTTTAGAATTTACGGGTCTTTCACAGATAATTACCAGGACAACATTATCTCCAAAATTCAAAAGATGGCTTGATGAGTATTCTCCTGACGTAATTTATTTACAATGCTCTACACGTGAAAGTATCTTGTTCTGCATAGAAGTCTTAAAATATTTAAAAAAGCCCAGCGTATTTCACATGATGGATGATTGGCCAATGCTTATAGGCATAAAGGGCTTTTTCGGATCTTATTGGAAGAATAGAATCGATAAGGAATTTAAAGAACTGCTAAACTTGGCAGATACGCATTTAAGTATATGTGATTATATGGCGGAAGCATACAAAATTAGATATGGTATTGATTTTGTTACTTTTCATAATCCGATCGACATTGATTTTTGGCAAAAGGGTCAAAAAAAACAATATGCACTGAACGGTACCCCTAAACTGATGTATGCCGGCCGTATAGGTTTAGGTATTGATGATTCCTTAAAAACAGTGGCGAAGGCCATAGAAAAAATTAATACGGAGCTCCAAATGAATATTCAATTTATAATTCAATCGATTGCAGCGCCTTCTTGGATAAATAACTATTCAGTGGTGGTACACAAAAACTTTGTGCCCTACTCTCAATTACCTTTCGAATTTGGCTCGGTTGATTTTTTAATCTTACCTTATGATTTTAGTCCTGAATCCTTAGCCTACATTAAATATTCAATGCCTACGAAAGCTTCCGAGTATATGGCAAGTGGGACACCTATTATAATTTATGCACCGCAAGAAACTGCTTTGGTAGATTATGCACAGCGAAACAAGTGGGCGACCCTGGTCACGGATCAAGCAGAAAATAAATTGGTTGAAGGGTTAAAAAAAATAATCTTAGACGATAATTATCGCCGAAAACTGGCAGAAATAGCTACGAACGTTGCCATTGAGAGACATGATATTAGAACTGTAGGAAAAGATTTTCAAAAAATTCTTTCAGAAACTGCGCGGAAAAATTAAGAAAATGAAATAGCCGACAACCTTAGGTGACTACATGTCTCCCTTGAATGCTTCGCGGTTAACGACAGATTATCGAAAAATTGGTATTCCTATTTTCAAAAAATCTATTTTTGCAATCCTATTCAAATTGAAACCTTAGTTTTTTAGTAAGAGTAGTTGATAATTAATTTGATGTTTTGTCTTTAAAAACTTAGGACTGAAGAAAAGTAGGGTTTTTGAGGAGTTAGAGGTTTTAGAATAGTACTAGTTTATATAAAAAACAGAAGGGCAAATATCTAATTTTCAATATATTATATAACGAAGAGTACTTCCAAAGTTGTAAATAATGGAAAACACTGTCCCCCCATTCATTGTATTTCACAAACAAAGTGTAGTGATTGTGCTTTTTCTTTTATCGCTTGGTAGCACCTTTGCTCAGGTAAAAATAGGGGATAACCCTCAAAGTATCGATTCCGCTTCGCTTTTAGAACTTGAAGGCACTGATAAGACAATGGTTTTGTCAAGAATCACAACTACACAAATGCAAGCCATAACTCCCTTGCAAGGTGCGATAGTTTACAATATTGAAGAGCAATGTGTTTTTTATTACAACGGTTTGGCTTGGATGAACCTTTGTAAGGATGCAAGTGGATTTTCAATAGTAGATAACGGAAACAATACTTACACGGTTAATGATGGTATCAATCCCGAATTTACATTTTCAACCAACACGGAAACCATTACCAATATCGTACAAAACCCAGATGGCACATACACCTATACCAACGAAGCGGGTGAGGAAACGCTTATAGCAACTAGTGCCACGGGTACTAGTACTTTTTCGATAACGGATAATGGAAATAATACCTACACGTTCAACGATGGTACTATTCCGGCATTTACACTTTCGGCCAATCCGGAAACCATTACCAATATCGTACAAAACCCAGATGGAACCTACACCTATACCAACGAAGCGGGTGAGGAAACGCTTATAGCAACTAGTGCCACAGGTACTAGTACTTTATCGATTACGGATAACGGAAACAATACCTATACATTCAACGATGGTACCATTCCGGCCTTTACACTTTCGGCCAATCTCGAAACCATTACCAATATTGTGCAAAATCCTAACGGAACATTTACATATACGAATGAAGCCGGCGAAGAAACCGTGATTGCCAATGGCTCTGGTACAGGTATGAGCACTTTATCAATAGTGGATAATGGCGATAATACCTACACCGTAAATGACGGCGTAAATCCCGAATTCACTATTATAGCGACTCCGGAAACCGTTACGAATATTACCCAAAATACAGACGGGTCGTACACTTATACCAATGAAGCTGGTGAGGAAACCATTATTGCTTCAAGCGCCTTAACGATTACCGATAATGGGGATAACACCTATACGTTCAATGATGGAACAAATCCGGCATTTACCATTACAGCGACTCCGGAAACCGTCACGAATATTACCCAGAATACAGACGGGTCGTACACTTATACCAATGAAGCCGGAGAGGAAACCATTATTGCTTCAAGCGCCTTGACGATTACCGATAATGGCGATAACACCTATACTGTCAATGATGGAACAAATCCCTCATTTACCATTACAGCGACTCCGGAAACCGTCACGAATATCACCCAGAATACTGATGGGACGTATACCTATACTAATGAAGCTGGAGAGGAAGCAACTATTGCTTCAAGTGCACTCGCGATTACTGATAATGGCGATAATACCTATACCGTAGATGACGGCGTAAATCCTGAATTTATAATCACAGCTAAACCAGAAACGATTACCAGTATCACCGAAAATACTAATGGAACCTACACCTATACCAATGAATCCAACCAAGAAGTTATCATCTCATTGAGTGGCACTAGTGAAGAAGGTTCTGTTTTTTTTGCCGATAATTCTAACGGTTTTGGAGAAAATAACACGCAGTTCTTCTGGGACAATATAAATGAACGCCTAGGTATTGGAACAAATACAAATCTTACCGATAAACTTACTTTAAATGGCACCTTAGGTATCGCCGATGGCAGCGTATCGGAACCGTCATATCGTTTTTCGGCCGACCCTGATACTGGTATTTTTAGGAGTGATGATAATGAAATAGGTTTTACTGTCGGTGGTACTTCAAATATGAAGCTAACAGAAACCGGCTTATACTTAAATAATGCTTTGCCTATTGACCCATCATTAACTGACATGCCTTTATTGATAAGAGCAAACGAAGGCGAACTATTTGGTTTACAGCGTACCAATGGCGATTTAAAGTGGATTCTTAATCTTCGCGAGCAGACTTCCAGTGTTCGTGGTGGATTATCCTTTGTTGAATTAGGGATTAATTCCAGATTTTTTATTGAAAATACAAGAAATCCTTCAGGACCGGATTTTGGCAGGATTGGAATCAATACTGACAATCCGCAAGAAACATTACATGTTGTTGGGAACATGAGGGTCACTGACTTACCTCCATCCGCACCCAATGATAATATCGTAACCGTTGACGAGTTTGGCCGTTTTCATAAATCGACTAACACAGTAGCATCAAGGTCGGCTAAAAATTCAGAAATTAATTTCATGGCTCGGTGGATGAATACATTGATAAATATTCCACTTACAAACGGAAGAGCCACATTACCCATTTTCGGTGTTGAAGATATTAATGACGGGGGTGGAAATTATTGCCAAGTGGTCGAAAATGAATTACATGTCAAAACAAACGGAGTCTATGAAATTAAGGCAACAATTGCACTAAGCGGAAATCTGCAATCAAACGGTCTACCTGCTAATACCTATGCTCGAATTTCTGTGAATGACGTCGAAAAAGGCGCAATAAATGTAGCTGGCTATAGTGGGGCGACAGATTCAAATTCGCTTTCAAGTATTCATTTGAACGACATTTTAAAACTTCAAACTGGTGATAAAGTCGCCATTACGTTATTTAGCAATGCAAGCGCTTCTGCAATTAATTTGGCAGGTTCTAAAACATCTAATTTTACAATTATCAAGCGATAATCGATAAAATGTTACGTTAAATTCTGTTTGTGACAAAAATCCAAATATGTAAATTTCGTTTATTCCTGGTTGCTATTTTTAATTGGCAGATTATTTTCGTCGCAAAATCTTAGAAGACATATGAATCCAGTGGTTATAGGCATACCAACTTACAAAAGACCGATAATGCTTGAGAAATTGATTCTCAGTATTTACGATAGCCAGATAAACCAAGATTTGATTGATACCATATGTATTGTAGTAGTTGATAACGATAAGGGACGTACAGCGGAGTCTGTAATTAAATCCCTCAAGAAGAAATGTGCCCCTCCTTTTACGCTTCACTATTTCAACTTCGCTAAGAAAGGCCTTACGCATGTGAGAAATGAGATTTTAAAACAATCATTGAAATTTAATCCAGAATATATCGCATTTGTCGATGATGATGAATATGTCACTAGAAATTGGTTAAATGAACTTGTTAAAACAATGATTCATATGAATGCCGATATGGTTCTTGGGCCTAATCTTCCTGTTTTTGAAAAAGCAGTTCCGGAATATATCGCACGTTGGTTCTATGTGGAAAATTTCGAAACAAATACACAGATAGAACTCGTTGAATCAAATAACCTACTGATAAAAGCCAAGTTTCTTAATGACCATAAACTCCGTTTCGATTCTAGATTTGATCAAACGGGCGGGGAAGATACTTTTTTTGGTGTTCAGGCCATTCAAAAAGGAGCTCGAATTTTTTGGTCACACAATGCCATTGTATACGAAACAATACCTGAAAAAAGAGCTACCTTAAAATGGGTGATGCGCAGAATTTACAGGGCAGCATCGACTTTTACGTATATTCTTAAGTTAAAAAAAGCATATGTAATGCTTGTAAGGAAATTCTTCATCAGCATACTTTATTTAGGATTCGGAATTTGCAGTTTGGTCTTTTTACCATTTTCTAGTAAACATAAATACTTGGGATTGATTAAAATCAGTGAAGCACTCGGAGGTTTTGCGGGAATGATAAATATTAGGTACAAAGAATATGCAACCGATAATTGAGATTAAAATAACCTATTAGAACTACATATTAAGAGTTTTATGACCTAATTCCGTGCTGCTAATCATAAATTTTGACGGTTCTCGGACAAACAGTTTTATTGATATTGGTCAGATTTAAGTTTATCTCGAAGTTAATCTGGTCAATTATCGATTATTTCACCTTTTAGCATGAGATACGGGCTTTGTGCTATAATAATTTTGTTATTTTGTTACCACTAAACGGGTCACCCGAAAAAGGACAATTTTTCAAGTCAGATGAATTTAAAATTCGAAACAATTGAAAACTGTCTTAAAAAGCAATAGACTGCCAAAATTTTCTATATTGAAAGTTTAAATCCTTAAAATCTGGATAAAACGTTCCTGAAACGAAGAGATTTGAATATGGATTGGATACTGTTTAGAGTTGTTGCGAATTTTAGTGATTAAATCAAGACCTTATCTATGCCTGTACCTATTGCACTCTTCACCTATAAAAGACTGGATACTCTAAAACAGACTATTATCCATTTGAGACAGAACAAAATGGCTTCTGAATCTGATTTGTATATTTTTTGCGATGGTGCCAAAAATCCTATCGACGAACCCCATGTGAAAAAGGTACATAGATATATCGAGAGTGTAGATGGTTTTAAAAAAGTATACATCGTAAAGTCAAAAAAAAATAGAGGTTGTGCCAATTCCATTATCAAAGGTGTATCCGATGTCTTGGCCGAGCACGAAAGTGTAATCGTCGTCGAAGACGATTTGTTTACTACCCCCAATTTTCTTTGCTTTATGAATAAGGCACTTGAGGTTTATCAACACAATGAGAGAGTTTTGTCTATCTCTGGGTATTCACTGGATTTGGACAGCAAGGAAAGAAGACCAAATGACACCTACTTTCTTCCTAGGGGTTGGCCGTGGGGCTGGGCCACTTGGAAAACCAGATGGGAAAATGTTGACTGGGAAGTTAAAGATTATGAAGAACACAGGCGAAGCTCCAAAAAGAGAAAAGAATTCTCTCGTGGAGGTTCGGACTTGAACCGAATGCTTCGGAAACAGATGGAGGGAGAGTTGGATGCTTGGGATATCAGATGGTTTTACCACCAGTACAAAACCGATACTTTGACTCTGTACCCGACTCATTCCAAGGTGATTAACGTGGGGTTTGATGCCATGGCCACGCACAGCAAAACATCAAATAAGAGATTCTTTCCTGTCCTTGACGAGTCTTCTTCCTGCGATTTTAAATTTAACGATGAGGTTGAAATTGACAAGGAAACACACCGTCTTTTTTTGACCAAGATGGGCCTTAGGGCCAGGATTCTAGCCAAAGTTGGATATTATTTGGATAAGACCGTCAAATAATGGACGGTAAAAATGTTTAACCAATCTAAAAAATGGTCCGTACCCTTAAAAAGATTAGAATTCTTTACCTCAAACATGTCAAGTGGAGAAAATACGCTATCGGAAAAAATTTCTATGTAGGGCAGCGTGTTTACTTATGGGGGAGAAATGGCATTCGTATAGGAGACAACTTTTATATGGGCAGGGACTCTCAAATTGAAACCTCTTGCACCATAGGAAACAATGTGATAGTAGGAAACAAGGTTGGCATTATAGGAAAATATGACCACCACTACCAAACACTGGGCCTGCCCATAAGATTGACACCAAGAATTAGGGATGAGGATTATGCCTGGAAAGGGCTTGAAGAGATAACGCGAATAGAAGATGATGTATGGATTGGGTATGGTGCCATAATTCTAAGTGGTGTTACTGTAGGATTAGGTTCAATAATTGCAGCGGGTTCCTTGGTAACCAAAAATGTTGAGCCTTACTCTATATATGGCGGTAATCCTGCAAAAAAAATCGGAAACAGATTTGACTCTGAAGAAGATTTGAAAAAACATAAAGAACTTTTAAAACTATTGCCAACCCATTTAAAAGGTAAATTGTAAAAATGCCCATTGCAAATAGTATCTTGGTATGGATTTTCGTACAACCCATCGATATATTCCAACCGCCAATCGATTTATTAACGTTAAATTTAGGCATTCACATTAGTTTTAGCATACAAGAAAATTTCCATCCTTTTATGGAGAATTTAAAGCCTTCCCCGCTATATGGTATCAACCATTTAATTGGGTTTAAATTGAACAACATATAACCATATAGAATGTTTAAAGACAAAACTTTGTTGATTACAGGGGGTACTGGTTCCTTTGGAAATGCCGTTCTGGCACGCTTTCTCAAGACGAATATTAAGGAAATTCGAATTTTTAGTAGAGACGAGAAAAAGCAGCATTACATGAGGGAGACCCTGAACAATCCAAAAGTCAAGTTCTATATTGGAGACGTAAGGGACTTTGACAGCATAAACCGGGCAATGCAAGGGGTAGATTATGTTTTTCACGCCGCCGCTTTAAAACAAGTACCCTCTTGTGAGTTTTTTCCTATAGAAGCAACAAAAACCAATGTGTTTGGTACTCAAAACACTATTGATGCTGGAGTTGCCAATAAGGTAAAACGGATTATTTGTCTTAGTACTGATAAGGCTGCTTATCCTATTAACGCTATGGGAATAAGTAAAGCCATGATGGAAAAAGTAGCCGTAGCCGCTTCTCGAAATATCCCTGAAGATGAAACCATTGTCTGCCTAACTAGATATGGAAATGTAATGGCGTCTAGAGGTTCTGTAATTCCTTTGTTCATTAAACAAATCAAGGATGGGCAACCCATCACCGTCACAGACCCCAACATGACTCGCTTTTTGATGTCGTTGGAAGAAGCGGTAGATTTGGTGATTTTTGCTTTCAAAAATGGAAATCAGGGAGATTTATTCGTAAATAAAGCGCCCGCAAGCACAATTGGCGACTTGGCAAACACTATACGTGATATTTTTAAAGCGGATAATGAAATAAAAGAAATCGGGACTCGTCATGGCGAAAAACTATATGAAACCCTTTGCACACGCGAAGAGATGTTAAAGGCTGTTGACATGGGTGACTTTTATAGAATTCCTGCTGACAATCGCAATCTTAATTACGGTAGTTACTATTTCCAAGGAAAAACTGATATTAGTTTGGTTGAAGATTACCATTCCCATAATACCCTACGCTTGACAACTAATGAATTGAAAAACACCCTGATGAAATTGGATTATATAAAAGAGCATTTATGATGTCTTTTCAATTTATAAAAGGTAATGTTTTTAAGGATGCAAGGGGAAGTCTGAGATTTTTCAACACCTTTAACATGGGTGACATTATCAGAATGTATGAAATTGTTCCAAGTGATGCTGAATTTACAAGAGGATGGCAAGCCCATAAGTACGAAACAAAATGGTTTTATTGTAGTCAGGGAAGTTTTCAAATTAATGTTGTGAAGATAGACGATTTTCAAAATCCGTCGGTAAAATTGGTGCCCACGGCGTTTCGATTGTCCGAGAAAGAACCGGTAATTTTGGAGGTTATCGGAGGTGCTGCCACAGCTATTAAAGCTACCGAATCAGATTCTAAACTAACGGTTTTCTCAAACTTCACCTTGGAAGAATCTAAAAAGGACGATTTTCGTTATGACTTAAAAACTTGGCAACTACAATAAACGTATGGTAAAAAAAATAGGAATCACTGGTCAGGAAGGCTTTTTGGGTAGGCATTTGTACAATACACTTGGCTTGCATACCGCATGGGAAATCGTTCCCTTTAAACGTTCTTTCTTTAAAGACCCCAAAAAACTTGGTGATTTTGTATCCCAATGCGATATAATTGTCCACTTGGCGGCCATGAACCGACACGAAGATCCCGAGGTAATCTACAATACGAATGTTGAATTGGTCGAGGTCTTAATCGCTGCTTGCGTACATACCGGCTCCAAACCACATATTCTGTTCTCAAGCTCGACTCAGGAGGAGAGCAACAGTCGCTATGGCAAGTCTAAAAAAGAGGGTAAAGAGCTTTTTATAAATTGGGCTAAGCACCGTAATGGCAAATTTACAAGTCTAAGGATACCCAATGTTTTTGGTCCTTTTGGAAAACCGAACTACAACTCTGTGGTTGCCACCTTTTGTCACAAAATAGTCAGAAACGAAATACCTACGGTTATTCAGGATAATGAGGTGGGTCTCATCTATGTAAACGATTTGATACAACATTTCGTCAATACGATTAGCGAAACTTCTGCTTCAGAAAAAATAGGTTCAAATAGCTTTGAATTAACTATTGCACCGGATTACCACATCAAAGTATCTAAACTCCTTTCTTTACTGAATACCTTTAAGAAGGATTATATGGAAAAAGGGATTTTTCCCAACTTGGCAAATTCCTTTGAAAAAGCCTTGTTCAATACTTTTCGTTGTTATATTCCCCAAAATCACTACCCCGTCAAATACACCCAGCATACCGATCCTCGAGGGAGTTTTGTAGAAATCGCCCGTACCCAAACCAGTGGTCAGTTTTCATTTTCGACCACAGTACCGGGCATTACACGTGGGAACCACTTCCATACGCGAAAAGCAGAGCGGTTTGCCGTGATTAAAGGAAAGGCACTGATCCAGTTGCGAAAAGTAGATTCGGAAGAGATTATTGATTACTATTTGGATGGGGAAGAACCAGCTTATGTAGATATGCCTATTTGGTATACCCATAACATAAAGAACATTGGGGATGATGAATTGTTAACACTTTTTTGGATCAACGAACCTTACAACCCGGATGATGCGGATACCTTTTTCGTAGAAGTATAACCTTAAAAAAGCCAAATTTTGCAAAAACTCAAAGTAATGACCGTGGTTGGGACCAGACCCGAAATTATTCGGTTGGCATGTGTTTTAAAAGCCCTAGATGCAAGTGAAGCCATAAATCATACGCTTGTTCATACTGGCCAAAACTATGATTATGAGCTCAACGAGATTTTTTTTGAGGATATGGGCATTCGCAAACCCGATTATTTTCTGAATGCCGCAGGCAGCGGAGCTGCGGAGACCATTGGCAACATTCTGATTCTTATCGACCCTCTTCTTAAAGAACTTAGCCCTGATGCATTTTTGGTTTTAGGTGACACCAATAGTTGTCTCTGTGCAATACCTGCCAAAAAAAGAAAAATCCCGGTTTTTCATATGGAAGCAGGAAACCGATGTTTTGACCAACGTGTACCCGAGGAAACCAATAGGAAAATTGTTGATCATATTGCTGATATCAACCTAACATATAGCGATATCGCCCGCGAATATCTTCTTAGGGAAGGGCTGTCCCCTGATCGTGTTATTAAAACCGGGAGCCCCATGTTCGAGGTTTTGAATGAACAAAAGGTCAAAATCGAAGGATCGGAAGTATTAAAAAGGTTGAAATTGAACAAGAACAAATATTTTTTGGTTTCATCCCACAGGGAAGAGAATATCGGCAATCTCAAAAACTTCAACGGATTAATTGAATCACTCAATCTAATTGCCGAAAAATACAATTACCCGGTTATTGTATCGACCCACCCGAGAACTAGAAAAATGTTGGATTCAAAAAATGTAAAAACCCATCCCTTGATCCAATTTTTGAAGCCTTTGGGATTTTCTGATTATAACGCCCTTCAATGCAATTCTTTTGCAGTGTTGTCCGACAGTGGAACCATTTCAGAAGAATCATCTATCCTTAATTTTCATGCTTTGAACATACGAGAAGCGCACGAAAGGCCCGAAGCTATGGAAGAAGCTTCTGTTATGATGGTGGGATTGAATCCCGAACGCATTCTGCAAGGTCTGGCGGCATTGAAAATCCAAAAAAGAAATGGAGATCGCAATTTTCGTCAAGTTGACGATTATTCCATGCCGAATGTCAGTGAGAAAGTAGTTCGAATAATAATTTCGTACGTAGACTATATTAACCGAACCGTATGGTCCAAAGTCTAATGACCAGTAGCGCCAAACTTTTCACGGATTACCCAAAAGATAAATTTAGTATTACCTACAAGATATCTTTTCCATAGTCGTTTAGGTTCCTGCATCATCCTGTAGAACCATTCAAATCCAATATCCTGCACCCATTTTGGCGCCCTATTGACTTTTGATGCAATAACATCGAAGGCGCCACCAACGCCCATAGAAACGCTCAAGTTTCCCATTTTATCAAAATTGTTATAAACAAATTCTTCTTTCATTGGAGAAGGGAGGGCAATCAACAATAATTTTGCATTGGAATCGGCTATATCCTCGACTATTTCATCAATTTGTTCATTCGAAAAATAGCCATTTCTGTATCCTACAACTACGGGATTTAGAGATAACTCGTTAAACTTATCCCTTACCTTCGTGACAATATCTTCCTCCGCTCCAAAAAGATAAATTCCTATACCGCTATTTGCGCAGTGGGTAACTACCTGTGACATTAAATCCGTAGCAGGAACCCTTTCTTTTAAAGGCTTCCCAAGAAACGATGATGCCCACAACATGGATATACCATCAGGGTTAACCAAGTTGGCACTGTTGACCATCCTCACGTAATCGTTACTTTTTTTTGCCAATTCAACACTGGCGGCATTTATGCCAACATGAAAAACCTTTCTGTGGCCCCCATTCAAAGCCTTTGAGATGAGCTCATAAGATTCCCTGAAGGAATAGTTGTGAACTTTGATACCGAGAATTTCAATTTCTTCTACCATGAATTGATTAAAAAACCAATAAGGTTGTTTATTATGTGAAGTCATCCTCAACGGGAACATGACGATATACTTAAGCTAACCTTCCCAAAAGGTTCTGTTCTTAGTGGAGTGTACAGGATTCGAACCAAGGGCCTCTGCCTTGTCAGAGGCAGACAGTGCTCTAAACCAACTGAGCTACTACTCCAATTTTAGTCAACAAACCTAAATCCGTAATGGGTAAATAGCATTCCCCATCTCTTTAAACCTTGCAACTATACTATGGAAAACGTTTCTTGGTTTTGCGAACAAATATCGTAAAAATTTCACCAACCGCTACTGGCCACAAGAGCTATTTAGATTTAACGAATTAGGGTTTGTATATCCGCGATCACTTCTCTGAATAGCCACTCCGCTACGGTAACGCATATTCAGGTTGTTTTATTTCATCCGTTCCTCCACATTCCTGCACGTATGATTAAAAGTAGAAAACACTTCATAATTCTTTGCGACGGCTTCTAAAATAAGAACTATGGTTATATACTACCATATTTTTTGATTCCCTAAGATAAAATAATGTAACATAAAGGCTCATAACTGATAATCAAAAGCCGACATCCCTAAATGTAGGATTTCATTTGATGTCCGATTCGTAATGGTAACCTCTGCTCTGTTTCAGGGCAGTGCTCTAAACCAAATGAGTTGCGCTAGAAAAAGGCGTGTAATCTTGCAAGGTCTAACACACTTTACAGTTTGCTTCTATTATATTTATAGGCCACTTATTCCAATAGTTCCGAAAGCATATTTCACTTTTATCTTGTAATGGCCAGCTCCGCACATTTCACTTTCGTTGTTTCTCGAAATGTATACGCGGTTTAAGGTTTTTTACCATTGCTCCCGTATTCTTCCTGAATTCAAACAGAATAAATACGTTGTTTTTCAGGACTATCGCCCCAAATACCAGTCGTACATCCTCCGAACTCCAGCTTCCAAGTTCACGGAATGCTTCCAGCCCAAAGCATTCAACTTTTCCACATTGGTCAACTTTTTGACCGTACCATCGGGTTTTTCGGCATCAAAAAAGAATTCTCCCTTAAAACCAATGGTTTTTTTAATCAATACCGCTAAATCGGCAATCGAGATGTCCGTTCCGGTGCCTATATTGATATGGGTATTTCTAATCTCCTTCGCATCGGAAGGATGAGTATCCGTGAAATCGATTTGTTCCATTAAGAAGACACAGGCGTCGGCCATGTCCTCCGACCATAGGAATTCCCGCATTGGTTTTCCGCTGCCCCATATTTCAACCTTGGCAGTATCGTTATCCTCCAAGGTAACCCCAAATTCGGATAGGACATTCAGAATGGATGCTTTCGAGGAACTTCCATCGATGCCTTTGATCGGTAAACGGTTCAAGTCTTTTTCGATACCATCCCAGTCGCCATTTTCCAGCGCCTTTCCGAGATGAATTTTTCGGATGAGTGCCGGAAGTACATGTGACTTTTCCAAATCGAAATTATCGTTTGGGCCGTATAAGTTTGTAGGCATTACTGAAATGTAATTGGTGCCGTACTGTAAATTATAGCTTTCACATAGTTTAATTCCCGCAATTTTAGCAATGGCATAGGGCTCGTTGGTGTATTCGAGCACATCGGTCAAAAGGTAATTCTCTTTCATCGGTTGCGGGCAATTCTTCGGATAAATACAAGTACTTCCTAAGAACATAAGTTTTTTAACCTGATTGCGGTAGCTTTGATGCACTACGTTATTCTGAATCATCAGGTTAGCGTAAATAAATTCACCGCGATAGGTATTATTCGCTACGATACCACCCACCTTGGCAGCCGCAAGGAACACATATTCCGGCTTTTCCTGGCTGAAAAACGAGGCTACGGCATTGGTGTCGGTAAGATCGAGCTGCGCATGTGTTCTATGAATGATATTGGTAAACCCTTTTGCCTCGAGGTTCTTGATAATGGCGCTGCCTACCAACCCGCGGTGACCGGCTACATATATTTTTGAGTCTTTCTTCATCTGCTATTCAAAATAGTTCAGCGTGCGGTAGCCACCTTTTTGAAGGTATTGGTCTTTTTGCATCAATTTCAAGTCGCTTTGCATCATATCCTTAACCAAGTCTTTTAAGTTGTATTCGGGAATCCAGCCCAGCTTATTATTGGCCTTTGATGCGTCACCGATAAGCAATTCTACTTCCGTAGGCCTAAAGTATTTGGGGTCTACCGAGAGCACTTCCTTCCCTATTTCCAATTGGTATTCCGGATGGCTACATGATTTGATATAGGCATTTTCTTCAACGCCTTCACCTTTAAATTCCAATTCGATGCCCACTTCCGCAAAACTCATCCGAACGAACTCCCGAACGGGCGTTGTCTTTCCTGTGGCAATTACCCAATCTTCGGCCTCATCGGCCTGCAGTATCATCCACATCATACGCACATAATCCTTTGCATGGCCCCAGTCACGCTGCGCATCCAAATTACCGAGGTATAGTTTGTCTTGAAGGCCAAGTGCTATTCTTGAGGTAGCACGAGTAATTTTTCTTGTGACGAATGTCTCCCCTCGAATCGGCGATTCATGATTGAAAAGGATACCATTACAAGCATACATACCATAGGCTTCGCGATAGTTGACGGTTATCCAATACGCATACATCTTCGCAACGGCATACGGACTACGAGGATAAAAGGGAGTGGTTTCGCTCTGGGGTACTTCCTGTACTTTCCCGTATAGTTCCGAGGTGGAGGCCTGATATATCCTAGTTTTTTTGGTCAACCCCAATAGGCGAACGGCATCCAGGATACGTAATGTGCCCAAGCCATCAGCGTTTCCGGTGTATTCGGGAACCTCGAAAGATACTTGCACGTGGCTCATTGCCGCAAGGTTGTAGATTTCGTCTGGCTGTATTTCTTGAATCAAACGTATCAAGTTGGTGCTATCGGTCATATCACCATAATGTAAAACGAAGTTTCGGTCCTGAATGTGAGGATCTTGATAAATATGATCGATACGGTCGGTGTTGAAGAGGGATGAACGGCGTTTTAGTCCGTGAACCATATATCCTTTTTTCAGGAGAAACTCACTAAGGTAGGCCCCATCTTGTCCCGTTACCCCTGTTATCAACGCTACTTTTTTCATGCTTATGTAATTTGGTATTCTATTATATTAAACAAATAAGGGCAGTAGGTTTTAGTCTATCCTACAAGAACCAACTCCAAACCACGACCCTATTTTCATTTTTGGCAAAGATAAGATAGAATAGTCTATGATACGGACTCCTTCCGATTGAAAACGGGAATTCTAGATTAAAAGCCCATTTTGAAACTCATTTGGTATGATGCCCAGTTCTGTGGAAGTAGCTAAAAGTCGAAGAAGGCATTTTCAAAAAACCAAAATAAACGAGGTTTCTTGATATGGGACGGAATGCACTCGAATTGTGCCACCATGCAGATGCATAATCTGTTTGGACAAGCTCAGCCCGATCCCTGTTCCGGTGTTCTTCGTGGTAAAGAACGGCACGAAAATTTCATCGATTAGCTCTGGGGGAATACCGGGACCATTATCGGTGATCTGGATATACTTTTTTCCGTTGGTTTCAGATATACCAATCGTGATCGAAATGAAATATTCCCTTTCAGCGGGAAGCGTCATTTTATCCCCGTTCATCGATTGCTGTGCATTTTTGATGAGATTGATCAGAATTTGGGAAATCTGTTTTTCGTCAATATACAGTTCCAAGTCTGCCGGCTCCACCAATATTCGGAATTTAATGGCGTCATTCTGACCTTCTTGATCCATCAATACCAGCACCTTGTCCAAAAGTTTTTGGACCGATACCAATGCTTTGTCGGGCTTAGGGAGGCTTAAAAAACTACGATACGATTGTACGAATTCCATCAAATCCCCTCCCTGTTCCTTGATGACTTCCAATCCCTTGACCGTATTTTGAATGTGGTCTTCATTTAATTGTATTTGTGGAATCGTGTCCGTCGTCTTAAAATATTTGAGAATAGACTCCGAAATGGAGGTAATCGGGGTAATCGTATTCATAATTTCATGGGTGAGCACGCGAATAAGCTTTACCCAAGAATCGGTTTCCTTTTCGTCCAGTTCTTTATGAATGTCCTGAACAACGACTAATAATAACTCTTGGTCATCAATTTGAATAGAAGTGGATTTTAAGGCCAATTGCGTTTTCTCCCGTTCGTTTTCCAGTTGAAAGATGCGGCTTTCGAAAGGGGCTAACTCCTCAAAAAGTCGATACAATTTCTCATCAACTTGATTAAACTGTTTGATATGGTTTAAGGGACTATAATTTAAAAGGCGTTGCACTGTAGGATTGGCATACAGGATATGCCCTTTAGAATTTATGGTAAGAATACCGATATCTGCCTGTTTCAGAATCTCTTGGTAGTATTGCTCTTGGGCTTGTTTTTTTAAGTGGATGTCCTGAATCATCGCATTGAGCATGTTCAAGCTATGATTGAGCTCTTCCAACGATTTTACACTCAGTTTTTCAGGAAATCGAAGCGTGAAATCCTCATTTTTAATAGCATCGAAAAAATAGGCGATTTTACGGTTGGTGTGATTCACATAGCGTATTAGGGAGACGGTTAAACCAATTAGAAGCGCAAATGCCAAGCAGGAGAGAATGTATTGGTCTCGAAAAAAGAAAAATCCGGTGGCCAAGGCCGAAACCGAAAGCATCACGATGCGGAAAATAAGTTGTAAATATATGTATCTACTTACCATGGGTTACGATTCGATGTTCAAAGGTTAAAGGGGATTTATGAGTTTAGGTGTTTATGAGTTTATTTTTTTTCTACTTCCCGCTTCCAACTTCCAACTTCTACTTTTCACTGTTCAAGCATCAACTTCAAAGTCACAGGAGGGTTATGAGTTTAGATGTTTATGAGTTTATTTTGCTACTTCCCACTTCCCACTTACCACTTACCACTTCCCACTGCCAATTTCCAGCTCCCAACTTCCGACTTCCCACTGCCAACTCCCCACTTCCTAAAGCTCACTGTTTCCCCGCTTTCTTCATTTTATTGTACAACGTTTGTCGCGAAATGCCCAATTGCTCGGCTGCGGCGCTATAATTACCGTCGTTCTGATTAAGTGCATTGGTAATCATTAGCAACTCCATGTCCTCCAGTGTTTCCGGGCCAAGGTCAACCGAAATCGGCTTGCTTACATGCAATAAAAAGTCTTCTGGTTTTAGAACATTGCTTTCGGAAAGAATTACCGCCCTCTCAATAGTATGCAGCAATTCCCTGATATTCCCGGGCCAGGGGTAGGCCATCAGTTTTTCCTGTGCGGCCTGATTAATGCGTAAACCTTGTTTCCCGTATTTTGAGATAAACTTGTTCAGATAAAAATCAGCGAGTATTAAAATATCATTGCCTCTTTCCCGCAAAGGGGGAACCTCTACCCGAATGGTGTTGATGCGATACAACAGGTCTTCCCGAAAAAGTCCGTCGACCACCATCTTGTCCAAATTTTCATTGGTGGCACAAATCAACCGAATATCTACTGAAATGGGCTTGTTGGAACCTACTCGGACTATCGTTTTGTTCTGGATTGCCGATAACAGTTTTGCTTGGGTCTGTAAGGAAAGGTTTCCGATTTCATCCAAAAACAGCGTGCCTCCGTTCGCGGCCTCGAATTTACCCGCGCGATCTTCCTTGGCATCGGTAAAAGCACCTTTGGCATGCCCGAAAAGCTCGCTTTCGAAAAGACTTTCAGCAATAGAACCCATATCTACGGCGATAAAGACCTCGTTACTACGTGACGAAAGTTTATGTAGTTCCCGTGCTATTAGTTCTTTACCAGTTCCGTTCTCGCCCGTAACCAATACGTTTACATTTGTTTTGGCCACTTTTCCAACGAGATTCAATACCGTATTGAGCGCTTTTGAATTACCGATGATATAGTTTTTACTCTGATTGATGTGCTGTTTCAGATGACTCTCTTTCTGTCGCAGTTGGTGTACTTCCTTTTGCGATTTTCGCAGTTCATAAGCCGATCTTACCGTGGCCAGCAACTTGTCGTTATTCCATGGTTTTAGGATAAAGTCGGCTGCACCTTCCTTTAAGGCTTCCACCGCCAAATCTATTGCTCCGTAGGCGGTCATCATAATAACCGAAATGGCAGGGGCTTTTTTTCTAATTTCCCGTAGCCAGAACAATCCTTCATTGCCGGTATTCACGCCTGCCGAAAAGTTCATATCGAGCATTACGATATCGATTTGATGCAAATCTGGAAAGGAGGAAATTTGATTCGGATTCGAAATGGTAGTCACTGTATTGTACTCGAATTGCAACAAAATTTCAAGCGCGCTGAGCACGCTTTTATTATCGTCGATAACAAGAATTTTAGCATCTAACATACAAGGCAAATTAAAAAGAGTCGCTGCAATAAGCATCCTCGCGACCAAACGATCTATTGATGAGACTATACTATTCAATTACTGGCAACATTCTCCTCACAACGACTGCCCTAAACTACAATTTGAAATCAGTACTTTGCACAAAGTGTAAAAATATTTGACAATATCTGTACAACTATTTTACAGTCCGACTTTGCAATAAGAACCTTGGTTTTTGTAAATACCTAATAAACAAACACTTGAGTTATTGGCATAACAATAGTGTATAGTTTGGCATATTAAGATGATATGATTCAAAAAACCAACATACTACTTGTTTTTCTTTTGCTATTAGGCACGGGCCTTTGCGCTCAGGAACGGTGGACATTGGATGAATGCGTTGCCCATGCCCTAGAGCATAACCTACAGCTTAACGATTTTGAATATATTGAGGCGTCGGGTAGGGAAGACTACCGCCAATCGGTTCGTAACCTTCTACCTACCGTAAACGCTGGCTCCGATTACACCGTTAGTTCTGGTCGTGCGGAGGATCCCAATACTGGTACCTTTGTAGTGCAGGATTTTTTCTCGAACAATTATTCGGTACAATCCAATATCGATTTGTTTCAGGGATTGCAGAAAATCAATGCTATTAAAGCATCCAAATTCCTGTATCGGGCGACTCAGGAAGAAGTACTACAGCAAAAGTATCTTTTGGCCTTTCGTGTCATGCAGGCCTTCAACGACATTCAGTTTTTTGAAGGCTTGACCGCAATTGCGATAGAACAGGTATCCGTATCAAAGACAAATTACCAATTGGTAGAAAAGCAAATCGAGTTGGGGTTAATGGCAGGAGCTGATTTGTACGAGGCAAAATCGGCCTTATTGACCGACGAGCTGAATCTGACCCAAAGTGAAAACCAGTTGGCAGCAGCGAAATTGAGCTTGATTCAAGAAATGAATTTAGAGAATGAATCGAATATCGAGATTATTTCCGAAATCACGCCACGTGCCGAGGTCGAGGATATGCCTAGAATAACATCCGATTCTGTGTATTCCAAAGCACGCGAGTTTCTTCCTTTGATAAAAGCGCAGGAGTTAAGAGCAAAAGCAGCCAAAAAACAAGTGGGTGTGGCCAGAGGCCAATTATACCCTTCCTTATCGCTTTTTGCAGGTGTGGGCACGGGGTATTTTGAAACTTTTAGGGATAGTTTGGGAAGCACCTTGCCTTTTCGCCAACAGTTTAGGGACAATACCTCGCGATTTTTCGGATTGAGCCTCACCGTTCCCATTAGCAACGGGTGGTCGGCAAGGTCAAGGGTCAAACAGTCGAAAATCGAGAAACTTCGGCAGGAGAACAACCTCGACCTTCAGGAACAAGTGCTTTTTCAAACCATTCAACAATTGGTGCAGGAATACAAGGCGCTACAGGTAGAGCTAGGACAGAGCGCCCAGAATGTCGAGGCGCAGCGTCTGGCCTTCGCCGTTGCCCAAAAGCGGTATGAAAAGGGATTGATCAATGGAATTGAACTGTTTACGGCCAAAAATCTTTTTGCCAGTGCCCAAAATGAGAATTTACAGGTACGACTGCGTTCGGAAATCAATAAAAGTACTTTGGATTTTTATCGAGGAATAGAAGTGTTCAATATCAACTAAACGTGCAGCCCAGCGCTTAGTTGGGAACAGGGGATTTTAGTTAATTATTAAGAAGGAATAATGAATTAGGATGAATGAACAAAGTGAAATGAAAATAGGCCTTGGTGCACTACATTTTCGCTACGCACTACGCAGAGGAAATTTTAGAAATTTAAACAGATTTTCGTCCCTGCCGTCAGGCATGTTCGCCTAAATAAAAAATAAAAAGAATCGAGTAAAATGGATATAAAATTAGAAAAGAAAAAGGGATTACGACCTAAACATTATGGCTACATCGCGTTGGGGTTGCTGTTGCTATTCACGGCATATCAGCTCATCTTTGCCTCTTCGGTAGCCACCTTCCGTACGGAGAAGGATAAGCTATCGGTAGCCGAGGTAACCCAGGGGAAATTCGACGATTACATTACCATAAACGGGAATGTCGCCCCTATCGCTACCATTTATATGGATGCCTATGAAGGCGGTCGCGTAGAGGAAAAATTGATTGAAGAAGGCGCGATGGTCAAAAAAGGCGACATCATTCTTAAGCTCGAAAACATCAACCTCTACGAGCAGATTTTACAGAGTGAAAGTGGCTTAGCATTGAAACAGAATGATTTGCGGCAGACCAAATTGAATTTCGATTCCAGGCAGGTAGAGGGTAGAAGGTCACTGGCAACCGCAGGGACTGAACTTCAGAGACTAAAAAGAAATTTTGAACAGAATCAGGCGCTGTTCGAAGAAGAACTGATCTCAAGGGAAGCCTATCAGCTTTCGAAGGAAAACTATGAGCTATCGCAAAAACAATATGACATTGTAAAGGTACAGACCGAAAATGATAACGAATTGCGGGAAACCTCTCTACCGGTTTTGGAGGCTGATTTGAATCGTATGCAAAAAACCTTGGGAATGGTCTATCAACGTTTAGATCACCTAAATGTTCGGGCTCCTGCCGATGGCCAACTAGGCTTTTTAGATGCTGAAATCGGGCAAAATCTGACCCAAGGCCAAAGAATAGGTCAGATTAATGTACTCACCGATTACAAGATCGAAGCGACCATCGATGAACATTACATTGATCGTATCATACGCGATCTGACTGCGGTACTCGAACGAAACGGCAATGAATTTCCTCTACGTTTGCGCAAGGTGTACCCAGAGGTGCGTAACGGTAAATTCAAGGTAGACCTTGTCTTTACTGATAAAAAACCGGAAACCATACGGTCGGGCCAAAGCTACAACATCAAATTACAGCTGGGGGAATCGTCGGAGGCATTGCTCTTGCCCAAGGGAAGCTTCTTTCAGAGCACAGGCGGCCAATGGATTTTTGTCGTGGGTCCCGACGGTGACGAAGCTTTAAAACGAAACATCAGGATAGGAAAGCAGAATTCACGCTACTACGAGGTTTTAGAGGGTTTGCAGGCCGGTGAAAAGGTAATTACAAGCAATTATGACAGCTTTGGCGAAGCGGAGAAGATAGTATTGAAATGACATTGAACCCTGAGTATAATCGAAGGGTGATGTAGCATAAAAACAGAATGGAAATAGCACCTTACTGTAACATCGAACGCAATCCGGATGTCTTTAATGATAACAACTAAAATCAATCCATAGAAATGATACAAATCCAAAATTTAAAAAAGAGCTTCCGGACCGAGGAAGTCGAAACCTTGGCCTTGAACAACGTAAATCTAAAAGTAGAGGATGGTGAATTTACTGCCATCATGGGCCCTTCGGGTTGTGGGAAATCTACCTTATTGAACATCATCGGCATGCTTGACAACCCCACCGAGGGCAGCTACCAATTCGCAGGGAACGAGGTAGGGGGTCTCAAGGAACGGCAGCGTACGGAACTTCGCAAAGGAAATTTGGGCTTCGTTTTTCAAAGCTTCAAC
Source organism: Aggregatimonas sangjinii (assembly GCF_005943945.1). Classification (GTDB taxonomy): domain Bacteria; phylum Bacteroidota; class Bacteroidia; order Flavobacteriales; family Flavobacteriaceae; genus Pelagihabitans; species Pelagihabitans sangjinii. The sequence goes on from NZ_CP040710.1 coordinate 322,185, forward strand.
CTGATCGATGAACTAACCGTCTTCGAAAATGTTGAACTGCCGTTGATCTATCTTAAGGAAAGTAAAAGTAGCCGTAGGGAAAAGGTAATGAAAGTTCTGGAGCGCATGAAAATCGCTCACAGGGAAAAGCACTTTCCGCATCAATTATCGGGCGGACAACAACAGCGCGTTGCCATTGCTAGGGCCGTAGTGACCAATCCGAAGTTAATCCTGGCGGATGAGCCCACGGGAAATTTGGACTCTAAAAACGGCTTGGAAGTGATGAACCTCTTGACCGAATTGAACCAAGAAGGTACGACTATAGTCATGGTAACGCACTCGGACCATGATTCCCATTTTGCTCATCGCATCGTAAATCTATTTGACGGCCAAATCGTAACGGAAAGCCATAATCGGGCTATCGGGGCAAACGCGTAATAGCGGAGTTTATTCATCAAACTGCCCCGATTTTTAGCGGGGCAGTCATCAATCATCGGATGCTGGGTGAATGCCAGCACTGGAAAAACGAGAACCATGTTCAACAACTATCTGAAAATCGCTTGGCGAAACCTGACCAAAAACAAGGTTTATTTCGTAATCAATATCCTCGGACTTTCCATGGCCCTGACCGCATCTTTTCTGATGCTCCTCTGGGTTTATGACGAGTACACCATTGATAAGTTTCATGCCAACGACGAACGGTTGTTTCAAGTAAAACGCACCATACCTCTTGAAAATGGGGTGATAGACGTGTATGAAACCGTTCCCTATCAACTGCTGAAAACCGGGAAAGAACAACTGCCGGAGATTGAAAAGTACATTACCCTTGGCAGGAGTTTCGAAGACAACCTAAAGGTCGAAAACGTAGACTATAGGGCAGCAGGTACCTTTACCAATGCAGACTTTTTTGAAGGCTTTTCGTTTCCGATCATCTTGGGCGATATCACCCAACTAGACAAGAAACCGGAGGCATTAGCCATTTCAGAAACGCTGGCACGTAAAATATGGGGTGCCGAATGGAAGAAAAAAGCCATTGGCAGTCCTGTTGAGATCATGGATAATGGAAACTTCACAGTGGAGGCCATTTTTGAGGATTTCCCGAATAATTCATCCATTCAAAATGATTTCTATTATAGTTTCAATGGCTATTTGGCGAAGAACGATTGGATGCTGGAATGGGAAAATGGGGGAATGCAAGGTGCCTTTCTTTTGCAGGAGGCGGCCGATTCCGATCAAGTTGCGGACAAAATTCAACAGCTTTTTCAATCTAATATCGAAGGGGAACAGAAGGAAGGCAGTTTTTTACAGCAGTTTTCCGATAGCTACCTATATGGTAAATATGACGAAAGAGCGCAGGTTAGCGGGGGCCGCATTGAATACGTTAGGATATTCGCCATTGCCGCTATTTTTCTTTTGCTGATCTCATGTATTAATTTTATCAATCTATCAACAGCTTATGCCACTAAAAGGGCGACCGAAATCGGTGTTCGAAAAGTGAACGGAGCTAATAAAAAAACGCTCGTGCGTCAATTTTTGACTGAAACTGGAATCGTAACGTCCATATCCTTCGCTATTGCCTTCGTTTTGGTCTTGGTACTACTGCCCAGTGTTAATGAATTTGTAGGGAAAACTATGGAAATCGGCTTCTATCGACCAGGTATCTGGCTTACGATCCTAGCGGTTTTTTCGATAACCACTTTACTCTCAGGAATGTACCCGGCCTATGTAATCTCATCTTTTACCACGGTGGATGCCCTCAAAGGCAAAACACAGGAGAAAAAGAATACGATATCCTTCCGAAAGGGGCTGGTCGTATTGCAATTCGGACTCGCGGTTGTGATGATCGTGGCGGCCATCATCGTAAAATTACAGGTAGACTACATCAACCAAAAAGATCTTGGTATTGCAAAAGACCACATCGTTTCGATGCACCAAGATCAAAAGCTGACGGAAAAGTACGAGGTGCTGCGAAATGAATTGCTAAGCTCGAATACCATAGAAGACGTCACCCTGGCAGGACCTTTTCCCTTGGATATGGGGGCCTCTACCAGTGGGGTCAACTGGGCAGGTAAGACACTCGATGAGCAGAACATTGAATTCTCCCTTTTATGGACGGCCCATAACTTTCCGAAAACCTTCGATATTCCCCTGAGCAAGGGTAGGTACTATCCCGAAGGCAGTGCCGATACCTTGAATATCGTCGTCAACGAAAAGGCGGTCGAAACCATGGGGCTAACAGATCCCATAGGAAAAACAGTCGAGGTTTGGGGTAGCCAACGACAAATCATAGGGGTGCTGAAAGACTTTCACAACCGATCACTCTACGAAGCCATACAACCTTCCATTTTCTTTCTAGACCCCAATGACGCGGGCACCATGTTCGTAAAATTAAAAGCTTCGAAGACCGAGGAGGCCTTGGTGCACATTACTACGGCATTTGCAAAAGTATTGCCCGATGTCCCGCTTCACCTCGATTTTGTCGATGCGGAATATGCAGCGAAATACAAAAGTGAAACGCTAACTGGCTCCCTCACCTATTATTTTGCCTTTATCTCTATTCTTATTTCCTGTTTGGGGCTTTTCGGCCTGGCTACCTTCATGGCAAAACAGCGGACCAAGGAAATTGGAATTCGAAAAGTGTTGGGAGCAAGTGTGCAAAGCATTACGACTCTAATTTCATTGGATTTTTTAAAACTGGTAGGTCTGGCGATAGTCATCGCATCGCCTTTGGCATACTATCTAATGAATGAATGGCTGCAAGGTTTTGCCTATACCGTATCGATATCTTGGTGGGTGTTCGCCATAACAGCACTTTTAACAGTAGTCATCGCATTCATTACAATCGGCTTTCAATCGATCAAGGCGGCTATGGTCAACCCTGTGAAAAGTTTGCGCACAGAATAAAATAACATCATCATCAAAAAACGAGAATCATGTTCAAAAATCACTTAAAAATCGCTTGGAGAAGCCTAAAAAAGCAACCCTTTTTTACTTTGCTCAATACGTTCGGCCTTGCTATTGGTATGGCCGGAGCGCTCCTTATTTCGTTGTACATCTATGATGAGCTAAGCTTTGATAAGATGTTCGCCGATGCCGATCGCATTCATAGAATCGACGCAGATATCAAATTTGGTGGAGCTGAAATCAAGGCATCGGAGTCGGCGCCTCCTATGGCAGCTGCGATGCAACGTGATTTCTCTCAGGTGGAGGCTACGGTTAGACTTCGGGGTCGAGGGAGTATGTTACTTCGCAAAAGTGGTTCGACCGATAATTCCAAAGAGCTGCGAACGGCATTTGCCGACTCTACCTTCTTCGATTTTTTTGGGATCGATTTGCTCGTGGGCAATGCCAAGACCGCATTGACGCGACCGAGTACCTTGGTGCTGACGAAAACGGCCGCAGAGAAGCATTTTGGAGTACAAAATGCCTTGGGGCAGCAACTTTTGGTGAACAATACCGATACCTATACCGTTACCGGTGTCATTGAAGATCTGCCAAAGAATTCCTTTCTACGTGAACATTCCGTTTTTATGGCGATGGCGGGGAACGTCGCCTCACGGGAGGAGAATTGGGGCAGTAATAACTATTTTACCTTCATTAAACTGATTCCCAGTGCCGATGTCGCCGACTTGCAGGAACCGTTACAAGGTATGCTCGAACGCTATATGCTGCCTTGGGCCCAAAAGTATTTTCCGGGTATGACGGCCGAATCCTTCACCGCATCGGGCAATTATATCCGGTACCACACCATGGCATTGACCGACATTCATTTGCATTCGGACCGCCAGAGCGAGTTGAGTGCGAACAGTAGCATCCAAAATGTGTACATTCTTTCGTTTATCGGACTTTTTCTATTGGTCTTGGCCTGTGTCAACTTTATGAACCTTTCAACCGCACACTCATTAAAAAGGGCTAAGGAGGTAGGTGTTCGAAAGACCTTGGGCTCCAATACCTCCGATTTGGTGCGTCAGTTCCTGACCGAATCCGGGTTGATTTCCTTTATTTCGCTGTTACTGGCCGTTTTGTTTGCTGTAGTAGCACTTCCGTTTTTTAATGAGCTTTCGGGCAAGGCGGTCGACTTTCCGTATCTGAATCCATTTTTCTGGATGATATTGCTTGCTGCCACCGTAGTGCTGGGTCTTTTAGCGGGAAGTTATCCAGCTTTTTTCATGTCGCGCTTTATGCCTGTTAAAACACTTAAAGGGGGCGGTCAGGAAAGTGTTGGTGGAGGAAGAACCCGCAATGCATTGGTGATCTTTCAATTTGCCATTTCGGTATTTTTAATAGTAGCGACTTTAGTGGTCTTCCAACAATTGAAATTTATACAAGGTAAAGATCTTGGTTTCGCCAAAGATCAGGTGTTGCTCATCAATGATACCTACGCCGCTGGAAATCAAGTAGCAACCTTCAAAGAGGAGGTCCTCAAACTAAGTCAGGTCAAAAGTGCCACTTTGAGCGATTTTTTGCCGGTCCCGTCAACCCGTTCCAATAGTTCTTTTTTTGAGGAAGGGGCTATGGAGCAGGAAAATGCCATTCAAATGCAGACTTGGGGCGTTGATGGTGATTACCTACGGACATTGGACCTGAAGCTTGTGGCCGGACGTAATTTCAGTAAGAAGTTCAAAACCGATTCCACTGCAGTGATCATAAACGAGGCCACTTTGCCCGTACTCGGGGTGGGCCCACAGGAGGCCTTGGGTTTGCGGATAACGGAAGATGCCGATCTGGAAGAAAAGGTGTTCTATACGGTCATAGGCGTGGTCAAGGATTTTCACTACGAATCGCTACGAGAAGATATTGGCGCTCTTGGACTTTATTTGGAGGATTCCCCGGGAATACTCGCCACAAAGTTGAATTCAGGTGATTTTTCCAGTACCATAGCAAGTATCGAAAGTATTTGGAAAGAACTGGCGCCGGGACAACCTTTCAGTTATCGTTTTATGGATGAGGCCTTCAATACTACCTACGAAGCCGAACAGCGATTGGGAAAAATCTTTATGGTCTTTACGATACTCTCGATTTTGATTGCTTGTCTTGGCCTCTTTGGTCTGGCCACCTTCAATGCCCAAAAACGCACCAAAGAAATCGGAATACGAAAAGTGTTGGGTGCCAGTGTTGGGCAAATCACCTATCGTTTAACGACCGATTTCCTCAAAATGGTGGTTGTGGCGATACTCATTTCGCTACCCATCGGCTGGTTTGCCATGAACAAATGGTTAGCGGATTTTTCATATCGAATGGAAATGGGCTGGGGCGTGTTCGCCATTGCCGCGCTACTGGCGGTTGTGGTGGCCATCGTCACGGTAAGCTATCAAAGCATCAAGGCCGCCGTTGTAAATCCTGTCAAAAGTTTACGGTCGGAGTAACCTTCCATCTCGATAAGGAGTACCCCTAGGTATCGGCAGGTTCGGCATAAAAAATGAAACTCATGTATAAAAACTATTTAAAAATCGCGCTCCGAAGCATGGTACGCCATAGGTTGTTCACTGCTATAAATGTTTTCGGTCTTGCTATCAGCATGTCGGTTGGCCTGTTGATGATAGCTTTCATCTCCGACTTATGGTCTTACGACGATTTTCATGAAAATAAAGACCGGATGTACCGTGTTACTACAACGAACCAGGATGCCAATGGCTTTAGAATGAATCTTGCTTCTAGCTCGATAAAGGCGGCTTATGATATAAGGGAATCGGTACCGGGAATTGAAGACGTAACCGTAATTCGACGAGGGTTCGGGGGCGATGCGGAAATCGGTAATAACAAAATTCCTATGGATGCTTTATGGGCCGACAACTCATTTTTGAAGGTATTTACATTTCCGCTATCCCATGGTAATCCCGCTACTGCTTTACAAGAACCGTACTCAATGGTTTTGACCGAAAAGACGGCAGAGAAGCTCTTCGGAAAGGCAAATGCACTCGGGGAAACAATAAAATTTGATTCTCTTAATTATAAGGTTACTGGAATATTAAAAGACATTCCCAAGCTGTCACATCTTGACTTTGGGGCACTGGTCTCTTTTGCCACCGTAGTGCTGCAAAACCCTTCGCAGGATGGCGATTTCATGGGTTGGGGTACATTCTTCGATAATTATACCTATTTGCTTCTTCCTGAGAAACATAATCTTTCAATGGTGCAGGACGCCATCGATGAAGTAAGCAAGGCTGGGAACAATAGTCTTACAAACCAGCAAATACAGCTTTCGTTGCAGCCATTGACTGAAATTTCCATTGGTACTTCACAGGTTAATGAAATAGGGGCAAGTTTGGATTCGGTGGCTATTTGGATACTTGTGGCTCTTACCTTTATCGTGCTACTATCCGCGTGCTTTAACTATACGAATCTATCTATAGCCAGAGCTCTAAAGCGCTCGAAAGAGGTAGGTATCCGAAAAGTGGTAGGTGCGGGCAAAAGACAAGTAGTCGCTCAATTTATTATCGAATCGGTAGTCATATCGTTCGTTTCCTTAGGCTTCGCACTGCTGTTATTTGTATTTTTAAAAGAACAATTTAAAGGTCTGCACGATTTTATTGACCGTCTTGTAATCCTTGATTTGTCACTCGCTACCATGATGTATTTTGTAGGATTGACCATTTTTATCGGTATTGTGGCCGGGCTATTTCCCGCATTCTTCTTTTCTCGAATTAAAGCGCTCCAGGTTTTAAAAGGAATTACTTCATTGAAGTTGTTTCAACGGGTTAATTTGCGCAAATCCCTAATCGTAGTACAGTATGTATTCTCTTTAGTCTTCATTACAACTACGGTCATTGGCTATACACAATACAAAAGTTTTATCACGTACGACCTCGGATTTTCCACAGAAAATGTTCTGAATATTCGCTTGCAAGGTAACAAGGCCGATCTGGTAACCGATAAACTATTAGAACTACCTGCGGTAAAAGCTGTTTCAAAATCACGCATCGTAACCAGTCTTGGAAATATAAACGGCTCTCAATTAAGATATAAGGATCAAAATGACTCCATAAGCGTACAACAAAATGTCGTTGATGCCAACTATTTGCCCTTACACGGACATCTTTTTCTTGCTGGGAAAAATTTTAGACACAAAAGCAATGACGTAATTGAAAATGAGGTTATTATAAACGAAAAACTACTGAAAAGTTATCATATTGGAAATGGGGACGTCAATAAAGCTATTGGCGAAATCGTAACTATCGATGGAAAAAAACTGGCGATAATCGGGGTGCTAAAGGATTTTCACTACGAAGGCCCAGGACAGGCCATACAACCTTTGGTCATTAGATACTCAACAAATCCAGGGCAATATGTCAACGCTAAGATAAGCACGGCCGATTGGCCTGAAACGCTGGCCGGTATTGAAAAAGTATGGAAGGAATTGGACCACAATGTACACGAATTGGATGCCAAATTCTATGATGACCAAATCGTACAGGCGAATAGTGGGTTTTTAATGATTATCAAAGTCATCGGTTTCCTATCGTTCCTGGCCATTTGTATATCGTCATTAGGATTGTTCGGGATGGTTGTTTTTACGACCGAAACAAAACTTAGGGATATCAGTATTCGCAAAGTACTGGGTGCGGGCACAGGTAATTTAGTCTATCAATTGAGTAAGAACTTCGTGATTTTATTAGTGCTATCCGCCTGTATTGCGCTTCCCCTTACCTATTTGCTGTTCGACAAGGTAGTTTTGAGCAATTTTGCGTACCACAAAGCTATCGGCATACCTGAATTGTTGGCTGGCTTTTGTGGGGTTTTACTCATTTCATTTTTTATGATAGGTTCCCAAACTTTTAGGGCCGCACGTACCGACCCGGCTAAAATTCTGAGAACCGAATGAGGCTAGATTGATGCTCACTTTAAAGGTATTAATGGGCTATTGGATTAATAGAGGTAATTGTCCGCTTGAGTCCCGATAATGATTGGGATTCGGGGTGTTTTGCAAAATATTGAAGTACATATGAATCTTAAAAAACGAGAACTATGTTTACAAACCATCTAAAAATTGCTTGGCGCAGTATCAAAAAAGACAAACTTTTCACGGCCATCAAAATAGGTGGATTTGCCGTGGGAATCGCCGCATGTCTTTTAATAGCGTTATTTATTCGAAATGAACTGAGCTATGACCAACACTACACTAATAAAAATCAAATTTACCGGGTAGTATTGCAAGGGGAATGGAACGGTGAAATCATAAAAAGTACTCATTTTCAATTGCCTTTTGCCGACGCCCTTCAGTCCGACTTTCCCGAAATCATAAAAGCAGGCAAAATCAACACCATAGAGATATTCGGAGCAGGAAAGCGGGGAATGCGCCTGGCCGACAAGGTGCAAAATAATTTTGAGGAAGGATTTGTGCTGGCAGACCAAGAAGCATTTGATATTTTGGAAGTCGAGTTGGAACAAGGTAATCCTGCTCTGGCATTGACACAGCCGAGAAGTATAGTCCTATCGAAATCAAAAGCCGAACAATATTTCCAAAATGGGAAGGCGCTGGGAGAAAGTATCATCTTGGACAATGATAGTTCAAAACCATATACCGTAACTGGGGTTATGAGAGACATTCCTAAAAAATCGCATCTCGATTTCGATTTTTTACTTCCGATAACGGATACCAATATGAGCTGGACCAATCAGAACTATTTTACCTATGTTCTGGTCGACCCGAACACGAATACCCAGGATCTGGAACAAAAAATGCGTTCCATAATCGAAAAGTATGTAATCCCGGCGCAATTAGAGCGGGGACGTGGCGCTGACTTTATAGAAGTGCTCAAAACCATCGAGTACAAACTCCAGCCCGTAGCCGATATTCATTTAAAATCGGATATCAAAATGGGCGACGGACTCAAACATGGCGATATTCGGTTTGTATGGCTCTTCGCGGCCATTGCCGGCTTCGTACTACTTTTGGCCGCTATCAATTTTATCAATCTCTCAACGGCAAAATCGGCCAATAGAGCCAAGGAGGTCGGGCTTAGAAAGACGGTGGGTGCTTTTAAACATAACTTGGTCACCCAGTTTTTAACGGAGTCCGTTCTTTTCAGTATCATCTCATTTGTACTAGGAACCTTATTGGCCTGGCTGCTACTTCCCACCTTCAATACCATTGCTGCAAAATCAATCGACATACCATGGTCGGCTTGGTGGTTCGTACCGGTCATTTTGGTCTGTGCCTTGATTATCGGCTTGATAGCTGGTCTCTATCCCGCATTTTACTTATCCGCCTTTAAACCTGTGAACGTGCTCAAGGGCAGTTTGAGTACTGGAAGTAAGAGTGGCAGATTGCGCAGCGGATTGGTCGTTTTTCAGTTTACTACTTCAGTCATCTTAATCATCGGAACCTTGATCATCTACCAACAAATGGACTTTATCCTGCACAAAGAACTAGGCTATGACAAAGAGCAGGTAGTCATACTTGAGGGTACCGATGTACTGGGCTCCAAATCGGAATCTTTTAAACGACAATTGGTACAATTACCACAGGTAAAAGCAGCAAGTTTAAGCCATTATTTGCCCATTGAAGGAGGTAGTAGAAACGGGAATACCTTCAAGAAGGCCGATGAAGGTGACGAAGGGCGCGGCATACCCGGGCAGATTTGGCGCGTAGACTATGACTATGTAAAAACTTTGGGTATTCAAGTAAAAGAAGGACGCGATTTTTCCAAAGAATTCGCTTCGGATTCCATCAACTCGATTATCATCAATAAAAAAATGGCACAAGAACTGGCTCTGACAAATCCAATCGGTAAGGAAATTGATAACAACGGGCAAGTATGGACGATTATCGGGGTCATCGAAGACTTTCATTTTAAATCGTTGAAAGAGGATATCTCATCCTTATCGTTGGTCATTGGGGATAATAATGGGGCCATAGCCGTAAAACTTAAAAAGGGTAACATGAATGAGGCCTTAGCTTCGATTACATCAATTTGGAACAAAAATGTACCGAACCAGTCCATCAACTATACCTTTCTAGACCAAGAATTCACCCAGATGCACGAAGACGTGCAACGCATGGGCCATCTGTTCAACAGTTTTGCCATATTCGCGATTTTGGTCGCCTGCTTGGGCCTCTTCGCTCTTTCAGCCTTTATGGTAGAGCAGCGCAAGAAAGAAATCAGCATCCGCTTGGTACTCGGGGCACCCTTTAAAAGTATTTATCGATTGTTGACACTCGATTTTATGAAATTGATTTTAATTTCTATCGTGTTAGCTATACCTGTAGGGTGGTTTCTAATGAACCGTTGGTTAGAGGATTTCGCCTACCGGATTACCATCGATTGGGAAATTTTTGCAACGGCAGGTTTAATCGCATTGGGGATTGCGATGCTGACCATAAGTTATCAATCGGTAGGAGCCACATTGATCAAACCGCTAAAGAGTCTGCGAACGGAATAAACCTTTTTCTGAATGGAGAGCTGGGAATAACGGTGTAGCGGATTGACATCATCGTAAAATAGGTAGACAAATGTTGTCAATATATTGTACATGTGTTGTCAAAAAATTTTACACCTCTACATTGATTATTGGACTAATAGTATTGTAATGTATTGATAGACAAATTGGTACGAACGTGGCATGAAAATAGAATCACTATATGATACATTGAGTGCCATCAAACTGAAACAGAAAGGAGTTTCTATCATCTTTAGTACAGATTAGAAAAGGGTCTTGTCATAATATCATCAATCGCTGCTGAATTTATCTTGCCAGCCGGCAGGTCGGTTCAGCATCAAAATCAGCAGTCATGTTAAAAAACTATCTCAAAATCGCCTGGAGGAATCTTAAAAAGAACAAAGGCTATTCTGCGATAAATATCGGAGGACTGGCACTAGGCATGGCCGTAACCCTATTGATCGGCCTTTGGGTACAGGACGAACTTTCGCACAACAGCTATTTTGCGAACAAAGACAAAATCGCACAAGTATACCAATCACAAACCTTTAACAATCAAACCGGAACGGGACCGGCCATTCCAAGACCGTTGGAAAAAGCCTTGCGCGATGGGTATGGCGACAATTTCAAACACCTCATCATGTCGTCTTGGACCAACAATCTATATCTCAAGTATAAGGAAACCAGCTTTTCGAGGCCCGGTAATTATATGCAAAGGGAGGCTCCCGAATTATTGGATTTACAGATTATCAAAGGCGAAAAAGATGGACTGAGGGAAGTCAATTCGATTATGTTGTCCGAATCTACGGCCAATGCCCTATTTGGCAAAGAAGACCCTATCGGGAAGGTCGTTAAAGTCAGTAATGAATACGATTTGATGGTCACCAGTGTGTACAAAGACATACCGGTGAACAATACTTTCAATGACACTGAATTTATCATTCCGTGGGAACAATATTTGGCCTCAAGGGAATGGGTCAGGAATGCCGAAGACAATTGGGGGAATAATTCCTTTCAGATGTTCGTAGAGCTTGCCGAAAATAGGGATATGGAGAAGGCAAGCCAAACAATCCGCAACGTCAAGAAGGATTTAAATGAAGACACAGCGGAGTTCAATCCGCAGATTTTCCTTTTCCCCATGGAGGAATGGTACCTACGCGGCAGTTTCGAAAATGGAAAACAGGTCGGTGGTCGAATAAAATACGTATGGCTTTTTGGTATTATCGGGGCATTCGTCTTGCTTTTGGCCTGTATCAACTTTATGAACCTCAGTACCGCGCGATCCGAAAAACGTGCCAAAGAAGTCGGCATCCGAAAATCGATAGGTTCGCAAAGAAGGCAATTGATTAACCAATTTTTAAGCGAATCGTTCCTAGTAGTACTTTTTGCATTTCTGGTGGCCGTAGTTATCGTTTTACTATCCTTAAACGGATTCAACGATTTATCCAAAAAAGAGATATTCTTTCCTTGGGCGAACGTATTTTTTTGGTTGGCATCCTTAGGTTTTATTTTGTTCACTGCCCTCATTGCAGGTAGTTATCCCGCTTTGTACCTTTCCTCGTTCCGACCGGTAGATGTCTTGAAAGGAACGTTCAAAGCCGGAAAGTATGCCGGTTTACCGAGAAAAATACTCGTGGTATTACAATTTACGGTTTCCGTGGCCTTTATTATCGGCACTGTCATCGTGATGCAGCAGATCAACCATGCCAAGAACAGGCCTATCGGTTATGATAACGAAGGGTTGATACAGATTCCTACTTTTAGCCAGGATTTTAACGGAAAGTACGATTTAATGCGCAGTGAGTTCATCGGTTCTGGTGCGGTCTCTGAAATGTCATCGTCCAGTAGCCCTACCACGCAAATTTGGTCCAATCGAGGCGGATTCACTTGGGAAGGAAAGCCCGAGGGTTTTCAAGAGGATTTGGCCTGGACCGAGGTTTCCTCTGAATACGCCAAATCGTTAAACTTGAAAATAGTCGAGGGAAGGGATTTTTCACGGGATTTTGCCTCCGATTCCTTGGCGGTTTTAATCAATGAAACGGCAAAGGACTATTTGGGTATGGAAAATCCGGTCGGTAAGTATTTGAAGGACGACGATGAGGAAGACCCCAATCCACCCTTGAAAATCATAGGTGTAGTACAGGATATGATTACCCAATCACCCTATGAGCCCGTAAAGCAAGGTGTATATGTGTACGATAGGTACGACAATTCCAGTTATTACAACCTGCGGTTGAACCCAAATCAAAGTGCGAGCCAGAATATTGCCGTTGTAGAAAGTGTTTTTAAAGAGCATTTTCCCGATATCCCCTTTCAATATGATTATGTGGATAGCGAATATGGTGAAAAATTCGCCGCTGAGGAGCGCGTAGGCACCTTATCCGGAATTTTCACCGCACTGGCCATCCTGATCAGCTGTTTGGGGCTTTTCGGATTGACCTCTTTCGTTGCCGAACAGCGCACCAAGGAAATCGGGGTGCGAAAAGTACTGGGTGCTTCGGTCTTCAACGTATGGAACATGCTCTCCAAGGATTTTTTGAAATTGGTGATTATCTCCTGTTTTATCGCAATACCCATTTCCTACTACATCATGAACGGGTGGTTACAGGATTATCCATACAGGGTTATCATGGAGTGGTGGATTTTTGCCTTGGCCTTTATAGGAGCGATGGCCATCACAATCCTCACGGTGAGTTTTCAAGCAATAAAGGCGGCCAACGCCAATCCCGTAAATAGTTTGCGCACGGAATAAAATGTCGAAAAAATGTTTAGGAACAGTCTAAAAGTGGCCTTAAGGGGTTTTATTAGAAATCGGATGTTTACGGGATTCAACCTTCTCAGTTTGGTCATAGGGCTTTTGGTGTCTTATGTGGCCATAGGGTACATCGGTTTTGAATACAGCTACGATACATTTCATGACGGTTCCGAAAACATTTATCGATTGGCGCGCACCTATCGAGGACAGGATTACAGCGTAATCGGTTTTAAGAACGACGCAACAGCTGCGGATCAGGTCGCACAGATGGATGAATTCAAAAATATTCCGGGTGTCGAGCATGCGGCGCAGTTCATTATCTCGAACAATGCCGAGTATCTTAAGTGGAACAACGATAGCATTCCCGAAAATGATTTTCTGACTACGAATACGCCTGCTGATTTTGTCGGGCTTTTTACGTGGAAACCTTTACACGGAAGTTTATCTGATTTTGGAAATGGAATCAATAAAATGATACTTACCGAATCTTCGGCTCAGAAGGTATTCGGTACAGCTATGGAACGTCCCGATAAGTTGATCGGGGAAGCGATTTCCGTCGGAGACGAAAGTTACCGTTTGGTGGCCATTATCGAAGACGTTCCGGAAAACTCCCATTTTTCCTTTTCGGTCGCATTAAATACCCCGGAAATCGAGTACTGGGGAAGTCGGATTTATTTTGGTATCGCCGATACTGCGAATTATGCGGATATGAAGAGCCGTATCAATGCGGCCATGGCATCCATTAATCCCCGAATGGTCAATGACCCACTATATAAAAGGGATTTTTTACAACCTCTTGAAGACATCCATCTCAAGTCGAATATTCTTTACGAGACTAAAGTGCCCGGAAACTATCAATATATTATGATTTTGGGCTTTTTCGCTTTGTTCATCATCGCGATAACACTATTTAACTATACGAATTTTACCGTGGCCGTAAAATCAAAACATGGCAAATCCATAGGCATAAAAAAGGCAATGGGCGCAAAGAACAATGCCATAGCCCTTCAGTTTTTCGTTGAAGGAATCTTCCTTGCGGTTTTGGCGCTTCCCATAGTGGCGATTTTGATTCCATTGTTGATTCCATTTTTTAATGATCAAATGGGCGTGGCCATCAACGTTCAGCTTTTTGACGATGTAAAAACACTTTTGTTCTTGGTGCTTTTGGCTGTTTTTCTGGGAGCCTTCGCCAGTATTACACCTGCCGTTCTTTTTTCCAGAAAGAAGGCGTTGACGCTTTTCAAGGAAAATTTGAAGGCCAATCGTTTTGAGCACTTTTCCCTTCGCAAATACCTTCTGGTAAGTCAATTCGTGATACTCATTTCCATCTCCTCGGTATCCTACTTTGTTATGCGACAAATGGATTTTATTGAAAACAAGGATTTGGGGTTCCAAAAAGAAGGAATTTTGTATGCTTATACTTCTCCTGAAAACCTGGATTTCTTTCAGGAACAGTTGCGACTGGCCCCGGAAATAAAGAACGTTGGAAACGGCTCTTCCTTTGGTATTGAGACATTCAACAAGGCCACCTATCGATTGCAGGATAGCCAGGAAGTCTTTGGTGATGCGAACCAACTCTACCTGGATTATCGCGCCCTACAAGCCTATGACCTTGAGACCACCTTGGGCACCCTGTCATCGGAACGTGTTTTGAACGGGGAACGGGTTACTTTGATCAATCGCACCGCCGCAGAACGATTTTCCAAATTGAAAAATATTCCCATGGCAGACTTGATCGGTACGACCGTCATTACCGAACCGGAATACATTTCCGAAGAAGGTCAAGTAGGTTTTCCCTTTACCATCGGTGGAATTTTTGAGGATGTCAACGTATTTTCCCTTCGGGAGAAGCTGGAACCCTATTTTATTACAGTGTCTCCCCGCGTTCGTATGGGCGGAATGAGCATTGTTTCTTTTGACCCTGAAAACACCGCTCAGGTGGTCGATAAAATTAATTCACTACATGCCGAACTTCGAGAACCTTATCCTTTGGAAATTGAGTTTTTGAGTCAAAATCTTAAGACACTCTATAATCAGGATAGGCAGACCGCCAATCTCGTTTTCTGGCTCAACTGTATTGCCGTTCTGCTGGCGGTCCTAGGAATTATAGGGATTACCTTGTTCTTGGTGATTTCGCGTACCAAGGAAATCGGTATTCGAAAGGTCTTGGGCGCTTCCGAGCTTTCCATTATAAAAAGCACTATCCGGGAATACGTACTCTTTATTGCCATTGCCTTGGTCATCAGTTGGCCGCTAGGCTTGTTCATTAGCACCAATTGGCTATCGAATTTTGCCTACAGGATCGATATACAGCAAGTAGTGTTCTTAGCGGTGGGAGTACTTACATTCATTTTTACCGCCCTATTGGTAGGAGCTGTTGCGTTCAGGGCGGCCCGGGCCAATCCCGCAAAGAGTTTGCGAACGGAGTAACCCTAATCGGCCAATACAGTAGGTAGCGGAAAATATAGCGTCGTGTTATCAATGTAATATTCAATTGAATCGAGAACCATGTATAGACTATTCCTGAAAATCGCAACGCGATATCTGATCAAGAACAAACTGTATTCCTTTATCAACATTTTTGGGTTGGCCGTTGGGGTAGCATCATTTATTCTGATCATGTTGTACGTGAATTACGAATACAGCTACGATACATTCGAAGGCAGCGAGAATGTGCAACGGGTGTATATGGACTATACCGAGGATGGCGTTTTTGTTCCCGGAGACGCGCAAACCTATAATCTAAGCGGGCCAACCCTCGAGGCGGCATTTCCTGAGATTCAGGAATTCGTAAGATTGGCGCACATGGACAATGTCACGTTTAAGTTCAATAATAAAAGTATCCGAGGAGAAAGAGGAGCTTTGGCCGATGCATCGATTTTTGAGGTGTTAGACTATGAGTTGACCGAAGGGGATGAGAATACGGTGCTAAAGGAACCTTACAGCATCTTATTGACGGCCTCTTTGGCTCAGAAAATTTTTGGGGACGAAGAACCGATCGGAAAATCGCTTTCTGTGGTTTATCGGGGAGAAACACTATTTAAAGTCAGTGGTATTTTGAAAGATATCGGGAAAAATACGCACATGAAGAACGATTTCCTGATGTCTTTCAATACTGCCTTAACTTGGGAAGGCTATCCCGACAACCCCGAACAGAACTGGACTGGTAATAACCTCTTTACCTACATTAAACTTGATGAGAATACCAATGTTGACATTTTCAAGCAAAAGGTCATGGACTTCAAAGTGGACGCATTGCCCTTCGAAAGACATAATATTGAACCCCTGGAAGATATTCATTTATATTCCGATAAGCCCTATGAAGCAGAGGCGAACGGTAGCGCAAGTAGGGTGCGTTTTTTATTGGCGATAGCATTGATCATCATCATTCTTTCGTGGCTCAACTACATAAATCTTTCAACCGCCAAATCTTTGGAGCGGGCGAAGGAAACCGGGATCCGGAAGGTAGCGGGTGCCCAAAAGCCGCAAATCATCTTACAATCTCTTTTAGAATCGTTGCTTTTGAACGGTACCGCAATTGTTATAGCATTGGCTATCGTACTAATCGTATTGCCCGTTTTCAATAATTATATCGGTAAGGAATTGACCGTAGGTCTCTCGAACCTTAAGGACTTTTTACCGATGATAGGCTTTATTCTATTCGGGACTTTAGTATCGGGAATATATCCTGCTTTCGTGCTAAGCAACTATACTCCTGCCAAGGCGTTGAAGGGAAAAATCAGCACGTCGGGAAGTGGCGTGGTCATACGTAAGGCATTGATTACTGGCCAGTTTTTAGCAACCATCATATTGCTTACAGGCACTATCGTGGTGACCAAACAAATCAATTTTCTTCAAGACCAGCCGATTGGTGCGAATCTCGATCAAGTCGTTGCCTTAAATGGAAAAATAATTAGCGGGAGTCAAGATTCTCTGGCAAATACTGATTTCGAAATACTGGAAAGAGAGTTGAAGAAATTACCCTTTGTAAAAGGTGTAGCCCTTGCCCAAACATATCCAGGCGGTGATTACAACAATTTGAATTCAGGTGTTGGGATTACATTTCCCGACGGAACGAGGGACGATAAGCGAATATGGTACAACTACGCCGTTCAACCAGATTATTTTGAGGTAATGGAAATGGAGTTTGTTGCAGGAAGTCCTTTTCGTAAAACCTCTGAAGGATACAGCAACAGCATCGTCATGAACGAGCGGTTCATCAAACATATGGGAATTGGCAATGCGAAAAAGGCCGTAGATAAAATAGTAAAAATGGGAGGCGAAGATTGGATTATTAAGGGAGTCATCAAGGACTATCACCATTTTGGTCTAAAGACTGGGATCGAACCCTTTATTTTACGCCATGCTACACAAAGAAGTAATCTTTTGGTGAAACTCGATCAAAAAATACTGTCCACTATGGGAATGACCACGGCACTTTCCCAAATTGGAAATATATGGAAGGAAATAGCTCCGGAAAGCACATTCGACTATACTTTTCTTGACCAAAATTTCGAAGCACAATACAATGAGGACAAGGCCTTCGGGTCGGCATTCCAGATTTTTACCATACTGGCGATATTGATAGCATCAATGGGCCTTTTTGGCCTCACCTCGTACACCATATTACAACGTAAAAAAGAAATCGGTATCCGAAAGGTCAATGGTGCAACGATCGCTCAGATTTTAAGTCTTTTAAACAAAGATTTTGTACAATGGGTCGGTCTTGCATTTCTCA
Organism: Aggregatimonas sangjinii; assembly: GCF_005943945.1. GTDB lineage: Bacteria > Bacteroidota > Bacteroidia > Flavobacteriales > Flavobacteriaceae > Pelagihabitans > Pelagihabitans sangjinii. Next base: position 340,037 of record NZ_CP040710.1, read on the forward strand.
TAGCGATACCCATTTCTTGGTATATCATGCACTCTTGGTTACAAGGGTTTGCCTATAAAACTGCAATGAGCTGGTGGATTTTTGCCTTGGCAGGGATAACGGCATTGTTCATCGCCTTGCTAACGGTGAGCTGGCAAAGCTTTAGGGCGGCAATGGCGAATCCTGTGGAAGCATTAAAAGAAGAATGAAATCGAATGATCCGGCCGAACTGAATCGAATACCCTAAAACGAAATAGGAACCGATTAATTTTTTACTGAAAGTAAATTTGAAGAACTAAGAGACTGTTTGGAAATATGTCGTTAGTCCGGAAGCATCGGGAGTTATGGTCCATTTTTGATGCATTATGAGGCAAAATTTTTGAGCATCCGCCCTTGGCGGACGGTCAACCCCGAAGGCTCGGGGTTAACGAAATAAGGCGCAAAAAGAGGCCCTAAGAAAATAAGCGAGATATTTCCAAAGAGTCTATAAGGAAAAACATTACAAAATACAACTCCATGAAAAAACGAACAACCATTGCTGCACTACTCATCTGTATCATCACGACCACCGCACAGAAAAGAATAAAGGGCAGCGGTAATGTGGTGACCATCGAAAGGTCCACTACCGACTATGACGGTATTTCCGTCGGTGGTTTCTACAATGTTGAACTGGTCGCAGGTAACGAAGGTACAATAGCACTCACGGGTGAGGACAACATCTTAAACCATATCGAAACCGAGATAAAGGGGGGTATACTGGTCATAAAAGCTAAGGACAATAAAAACCTTGTGCCTTCCCGAGGTGAAGGGGTGTTGATTACGGTTCCTTTTAAGAACATAACTTCAATAAGGGGCTCGGGCTCAGGAAAAATTATCGGTAAAAAGACCGTTGACACGAAAAACCTAAAGATTCAAACCTCGGGCTCTAGACATTTGGAATTGAATGTTAAAAGTAATTCGGTCTCGGTATCCACATCAGGTTCAAGTAACGTACAGTTAAGCGGAATGACCGACAAACTGGAGATTCGATCTTCGGGATCCTCGAATGTGGATGCCTATGAGCTGGTGGCAGAAGAGGCGACGACAACGGCATCGGGCTCTTCGGATGCAAGAATAAATGTGCAAGAATCGATCAAGGCCAGAACTTCAGGTTCTGGACAGGTGCGTTATCGGGGTAATCCACGTAAACTAGATACCAGAAGCTCGGGTTCTGGAGAAGTTGTCAAGGAGAAAGAGGAATTCTAAAAACGGGAAAATCATGCTTAAAAACTATCTAAAAATCGGTTGGCGAAACCTTATGAAGGATAAAACCTTTACCTTTTTGAACGTGGTTGGCCTTTCCGTCGCCTTTGGAGTTGCCATTTTACTATCGATGGCTGCTTTTTTTGACCTTTCGTACGATAATTTCCATGAGAACGGAGATCGAATTTATCAGGTGTATTCCACCCAACAAACCCCAAAAGGTCCGGAAGCGGGAACCAGCCAGCCGGCACCTTTTGCAGATGCACTGAGAAGCGAAGTACCCGGAGTCGATAAAATCACGCGTTTTTTGGAACAGGAAGCGCTTACGATTTACGGTGAGAAAGAAATCAATCTCAATGGCGTATGGCTCGACAGCGCGTTTTTTGAGATGTTCACATTTCCTGTTTTAAAGGGGAACAAGAACAATCCAATGCAAGAAAAATCTTCGGTGGTCATCACTGAAGAAACATCCAATAAACTGTTCGGCAGTGCCGAGGCCATTGGCGAAACCATCGCTATCCTGATTGATGGAAAAGAAGAACCTTTTACCGTAGCCGCCGTGGTAGGGAATCACGACAGGCAGAACAGTTTGGAGTTTGAAATCGCGATTCCCTTCGAGAGCCATGCCGGTTACCTCGAAAATATGGAAACGTGGAATGCCCAGTACCATCAGGTTTTTATGCAATTGCAATCTGGTGTTTCTGCCCAACAGTTCGAAAAAAACACCCGTTCTTTTGTAGACCTACACTACAAAGAGACCATTGAAGATTTAAAACGCGATGGGGCAATAGCCGACTCGGACGGACAGTATCGTCAAATCGGACTGTTACCCTTGAAAGACGTTCATTTTGCTAGTTTTAGAAAGGGCTATGCTGAGGTCGTGCGAATTGTTCCTTATCTTATTTTAGGGGTGGCCTTTCTTATTTTGTTTATCGCCTGCGTGAATTTTATCAATATGAGTATTGCCAAAAGCGCACAACGGCTAAGGGAAATAGGCATGCGCAAGACCTTGGGCGCACAGAAAAAGCAGTTGTTTTTTCAATTTTGGAGCGAAAGCCTCTTTGTGTTCTTAGCGTCGGTGGCCATAGGAATTCTTCTTTGTGCGTTGTTGATAGACAGTTTTAAGACGATGTTCCGTACCGACATTTCTTTAGATATGTTGTCTTCCCCATTCGCGATACTGGGCATTTTCACGGTCGTATTTTTAATAACCCTTCTTGTTGGGGGGTATCCTGCCTTATCCTTAAGCAGATTGGGAACCATTCAATCCTTAAAGGGAAAGTTGGAAAGTTCAGGAAATAACCGTGTTCGTAATATTTTAATGGTAGTGCAGTTCGGGATTGCCATTTTGCTTATTAGTGGAACCTTGGTGTTATGGGGCCAAGTGGATTATATGCGGAACAAAGACCTGGGATTCGAAAAGGAACAGGTACTTTCTTTTCCCATAGACGGTAAAAAGAACAGTTATGAAGCCATTCAGTTGCTAAGGGAAGAGCTCGTGGGAAATCCTGATATTTTGAGCGTAACAGCTTCCAGCAATAACCTGGGACGGGGAAAAGATGGAAGCCAGCACACTAGTATTTGGGGCTTCGATTATAAAGAAAGGGGGGTCAGTACCCATACTTTGGTGGTCGATTATGATTATCTAGAGACCTTAGGCCTTGAACTCGTACAAGGTCGATCTTTCGATAAGAACTATGCCGGCGACACTCAAAGCGTCATTATCAATGAAAGTATGGCCCAAGAACTGGGCGAACCAGACCCCTTGTCCGCTTTCCTTCCAATGAGCGATAGTCTTAGATTACCGATTATTGGTGTCGTAAAAGATTATAATTTTCAGGATGTTTCAAAATCGATCGAACCCCTGACCTTTTTCTTGGATAGGGATTCGGGTCTGTCATACGCCTTCGTAAAGGTGGCACCGGTTAATATGGCGAGTTCATTTGAAGCCGTTGAGCGGGCTTGGAAAAAAATAGAGCCGAATGCGGAGTTTCTTGGATCATTTTTGGATGAAAATGTAGATCGTACCTTCCGAAGGGAAAAAACCATGGCCACCATGATAGCTAGCGGCTCTATTATCGCGATTGCCCTGAGCTGTATCGGGTTGTTCGCTATGTCGCTCTTGATAGTTGCACAGCGCACGAAGGAAATCGGGGTACGGAAAGTATTGGGCGCGAGTGTTTCCTCGATTACCGTTTTATTGACCAAAGATTTTCTGAAATTGGTTTTGATCTCTTTTTTCATCGCCTCGCCCATAGCATGGTATTTTCTCAAGCAATGGCTTGAAAATTATGCGTATAAGATAGATCTAGGCCTATGGTTTTTTGTTGCAGCTGGCCTTTTGGCAATGGTGATAGCCCTGTTGACCGTGGGTACTAGAACGATCAGGGCTGCGATGCAGAATCCGGTAAAGAGTTTGCGAACGGAATAGACTGGGAAACAAATGGGCCTGACCATTTGTTGGTAAGTAGATTTCTAGGAATGAAATTAGAAAAGGAATATAAATTGATTCCCGTCTTTACTGAAACGAGCTTGCCAGTAGGGGGACAGGTTCAGTACAAGGATCGGGAATGACATAAAAAAACACAGATTTATGCTACTACAACTAAACAACGTTTTTAAGTGGGTACAACAGGGCGGACAACGGGTGTTCCTTCTAAAAGACATCAATCTTCAAGTCGAGGAAGGCGAGTTTATCTCCGTTATGGGCCCGTCGGGTTCCGGTAAATCCACCTTGCTCAACGTCATCGGTATGCTCGACAGTTTCGATGAAGGGGAGTATAGTTTTTTGGATGAGCCCGTACATCAGCTTAAGGAAAAACATCGCTCCAATTTGTACAAGCAATACATCGGCTTCGTTTTTCAGGCTTATCACTTGATCGATGAGTTAACGGTCTATGAAAACTTGGAAATGCCCTTGTTGTACAAAAAAATGAAAGGTTCGGAGCGCAAGGCCATGGTGGCCGATATGCTCGACCGTTTTAATATCGTTGGTAAGAAAGACTTGTTTCCCACCCAATTGAGTGGTGGCCAGCAACAACTTGTGGGTGTGGCGCGTGCACTTATTACCAAACCAAAACTTATTCTAGCGGATGAACCTACGGGAAACCTGAACTCGAAACAAGGGGAAGAGATTATGGAGCTTTTTAAAGAGTTGAACGATCAGGGGGTTACCATTATACAGGTTACCCATTCCGAAAAAAATGCGGAATATGGTAAAAGGGTCATTCATTTGTTGGATGGACGCAAGGTCGATGGGCTTGGCTGAAGCGGAACCTGTGTGTTCTCTTAAAAAGCGTCAACGTAATTTTGTAGATGCTATTTTTGAATATTTTGATTAGAAATGGTACCAAAGCTCCTACTTCAAGTGCAAAACACAGGTTGAAATAGAGCACTGGTTTCGGTAGCTAGTTCCCGTTTCCAATTTAATCGGTCCATTCAGGAATATCGCTATACCTGAAAGATGCCCCAAGGGCTTCAAAGTCCAATTTTTTAAGGTAATGCACTTTGGGAAGGTATTCCCCAAGGTGTCCGGTGTGTGTATTCCCGCCCAAGAGTGTCTCATCATATCGCGAACCCGCCAAGTCTGCCGTAGCATAAGGTAACTCCTCTTCATGCGGGTTCGGACTTGATTCCCATTCTGGTCCTACGCTCAGCCATCTGAACGTTAACGATTGGTCCGAAGTAGGCCCCCAATTCACCCAGGTCACACCGTTTTCGGCAGTGGCGTTCGCTGGTCGGTCTTCGGGTCGTGAATAGACGATGATATACTTGCGGTTTTCGTCGATAATGATTTCGTCGTCCATGACCGAATGCATAGCTGAGCCCAAGGTTTTTCTAAATACGCTAACATCGTATCCCGTTATGCTGAAATAGCGCAACTGAGCGGTTTCCATAACGGGCGTACCGCCTCTTGTATCGGGAAAGGTGGGTAATTGACCAGTTAGTACGGCCACCTTTTGTCTGCCTAGGGACATGCCGCGTCCAATATAGGTTGCGTAATTGTTTCCGGTCGCAGATGGCTCATAATGATGGGGGGCAGGCTGAAATTCACCCCTGCCGGTAATACGTAAGTCTTCGTTTCGCACTTTTTGCATATTGGCTTCCGTAACCCATCCGTTCAACTGATAGACCCCCTCCAGTGAGCCTCTTAAAATCCCGAAGTTTTTATACCATCCCATCCCAGGTCCGATGGGTGCAGTGGGTTCAATTTCAGAAGTTTCAGCAGCAGGTTGTTCCAAGTTGGCCGTTTTCAGGAGACCGGAAAAGTCCGAATTAATGAAGTATTTCGTGCCGTCCGGTAGTTCATAATGAATTTTTGGAAGTGGTACACCGGCTGTAGGACCCTTGTCGGTATCCGGGGCATAGTACCGAATCCATAAGCCACCCATATTCCATGGGCCTTTTCCATTGTATAGCGCATATCCAGTTCCTTGGCTCTGAAGGAAAGCACCATAAACCTTGCTATCCTCCATACGGTAAGGGGGTTTAAAATCAGGGTTGAGGCCAACGGGATCGCCATGGGCCAAATCGATTTCCACACGATATTTTCTATTCGTGGCGCCCCGGTCCGCGCCTGGTAAAAAGGGATTGACATGGCCAGGTAGCGGATCGATATCCACATCGGCCAAGGATACCTCGGTAGGCCCCATGACCCTATTGGCGCAGAACGATTTGCCATCGAAAGGTGCTGTTACCTGAATACTAAAAAAACGCGCATAGGGGTAGTCCCCTTCGATAACTACCTTCGTGCCAAATGGAGCCAGTACCGTACCTAGAAGTAGGTAGGTAACATGCGGATCGGGTATTCCCGATTTTACGTTCTGAAGGTCGACCGTAGCGGCTTCCCTTACGGCCCATTGGTTTGAAGCATCGAGATTTTCAAAGGGCTCGATAAAAAAGTCCTTATTTTGTTCAAAGTCAACACCTAATGGGATAAGCGACTCGGGAATAGCGCTTCCGTTCTTGTTTTGAAAATAACCTTTTATGTAGGTCTCCAATCTGTCCGAAATAGCGATGGCTTCTTTCGTCAGTTCACTGGCGTTTACCTCTATTTCCTTTTGAATACGATCTTCCTTTTCTTCAAGAATAACTTGCGGTGTCTCGCAGGAAGCAACAAGTAGCAACAGGAAGAATAGAACAATTTTTACAGGATAGGACATAGCTAGGAATTTAAGAAGTATTTGAAAATGCTACTTTCTAAAACTATACCATACTGGCATATAGTGCCGAAAGGATCAGAAATTCGTTCAAGCACCCCTTTTTTTGATATAAATCAAGAAAAAAGAGGGCTAAAGCGAGTTCTCGCCCTATCAATACTTACTCTTTATGCTTATTTTGGCCTAACGAATTTTCTTTTTTCGAAAGCCATTCGTTTCATTTTCCCAAAGGGCCGAGCGCAATGAAACGAAGCTCTTGACCATAACCTTTCTTATATGATTGTCGTCGACTACATTAAACAAATCAGTCCCATAAGTGATGTGGCGGCGGCGGAGTTGGAATCAAGAATTACTATTAGTTTCGAGAAAAAAGGTAAAGTGCTCTTGAAGGAAGGGGAGGTGTGTTCTCAGATTTATTTTATGCAATTCGGTTTTGCACATCAATTCAAATGGGACGGTACAAGTAAAATATCCAATTATTTCTGGAGTAACCACGACTTCGTAACCCACATGATATCATTTTTGACCCAATCGGCATGTGAGGAAAATATAGAGCTGTTGAATGATAGTAAGTTGTATTCGCTTACTTACCAAGACCTTCAATTCATGTATCGGGAGTATCCGGAGTTCAATCATTTCGGTAGGGTCATGTTGGAAAAGTATTTTGTAGACTTGGCCAAATTGGGGGCACTTTCAAAAGTAAGGCCAGCCCTCAAGCGCTACGAATTATTGCTCGCTGAGTGGCCAGAACTTTTTCAACTGGCTACTTCGGGACAAATCGCCTCCTATTTGAATATGACCCAGGAAACATTGAGTCGAATTAGGGCGAAAAAACTCTGAACGAATTTCTTGCATCCCATACAAACTTCTCTCGTACACATTAAATTCTGGCGTTTAGATGGGCATTCGGTTTCGCCATCATACATGGCCATCGTTGATTAAAGTCAAAAAAAGACGTCCGTCATAGATTTTTCCGTTGAAAATACACTTCTCTTTACCAAGTCCCGTTCTCTGTTTCACAAAATCAAATGTAAAATCATGAGAAAGTTGAATACTAATATTATCGCGATAGTCATCGTATTCGCGACCCTTGTTGGATGTGAAACGGAGAGTTCTTCGGACGTTTCCCAAAATCGAATTTATACGGCTTACGGCGTACTTTATGACCAAGCCCAAGAATTGACAATCGTAAATGCTACCTTTTCCTTAGGCAACTACAACGGCACTCGTTTAGCACTTGCCGACGGTGCTTCGGTTTCATTCAATGGTAGCGAGATTCCTTTTTTAGATGGTTTAGGATATTACGAATTGAAACTACCGGGCTTTGTTCAGGAAGGAATGTTCTCGTACACCGATACAAACGGTGTGGTATATCGAAATGATATCAATATCTCTCCAATAAACTTTAATGCGGAAACCCCTGTCATTATAGATAGGACGAAGTCTTTCGAAATCAAATGGGAAGGTGCTGCTGTTGGTCTTGGGGAATCGTCAGTAGTGGCTACGGTAGTCCCGCAAAATTTGGGCGAGACCAAAATCTTTACTCAAAATGCACAGGGCGCGGAAACCGTTATATTGACTCCCGACGTACTCGGTCAAATTGAAAATGCTCAAAACGGTCTTTTGGTGTTAGAGCGGTTCGAGGTAACAACCCCGGATGATGCGACGGATGCGGGGGGTCTGCTCACAGCGAGATACCGCCCCAACGCGCTTGAAATCGAAATTCAATAAAGGAGGCTGAAGAGACGTAAATCGTACAATTGAAAAAGAATCTCAAAAAAACAATATGAAAACAAAACCATTTTTACTGCCGATATGTTCAGTTCTATTCCTGCTGTTCGTCTCTTGTACCGCCGATGATAATTTGTCAATCGACGAAGGCGACCTAAGAGGGGTATGGGAACTAGCCGAATTCAAAGTATTTGATGATGCCACAAACACCGCATTGCCCAATGCGGAATTTATTCTCTCCGAGTTATTGGCAATTGACTGCAAGATCCTGCAGTACAATTTTCGAGCTGATGGAACGCTAATCACGGAAAGTACTATTCATTATATTCATACCGACCCCGAAATTATTGCTTGTCCCAGTGGTGTATCAACCACTTTTACGGGCTCCTGGGAGTTAAACGGCTCCAAGTTAACACTCGGTGATGATGCCAGCGGTAGCTCCGACACGATTGACATTCTGTTAGCAAAAAATACACTAAAGATAGCTGGAGAAGAACTGGATCCTGAGACTTTAGCGGGGTCGGAGTTTGTTTTACGAAGAAGATAGTTATGGGAAATGAAAATCACTAGGAGCGATATCATTACATCGGGGTATTCCTTTTTGCTTTAAAGAGCGGAAGGATAACTCGGTCAGGAATAGCGCAAATGGTAAGCTATCGACTTTTTTAAATAACTTTTAGCACATATCCCAAAATATAATAGAGGATTATAAATACAACAAGGGTACCGATACAGCCACATTTACCGCCGTCAATTTTCCTGGCGCCGTACCAAGCCCCGAAGATTTGAATTAGTTTTTTCATGGTGTTTCTTTTAGCAAAACTCGTATAATTTTTACGATATTTTCGATACAATCGATGGAAAACCTAACCGAAATGAATATTGGGTAGTAGCTATACAGCGCATTCCGTGATTTAATGAAATTTCAGAAAACTAAGCAGTGCTACTTGAGAGATGCTTACAAGCTTTTCAACCATTTAAAAAGTAGTGATTTGTTTTAGGTGAGAATTAAAAAAACCCCTCAATTTCTTGAAGGGTCCTCTAGTAGCGGGAACTGCCCCGAAGCGTCGGGGGAACCAGTGGCCTTTTCCCCGACCGTATCCAAACGAAAAAAGCCTCGGATTTCTCCGAAGCTTTTCTAGTAGCGGGAACTGGACTCGAACCAGTGACCTTCGGGTTATGAGCCCGACGAGCTACCTACTGCTCTATCCCGCGATTTGAATTTCATCTCACCTGTTTTTCAACAACAACCCATGACGTTGACAAGACGAGCACTACTATTTGTAATGGGGGACAAATATACAACGGATTCTTTATCTTATCCAAATCAAACCGATATTTATTTCTTTTTAAACTTCCCAAAAAGTTAAATTGCATACCTTCGAATTTTGTTACCTATGGAAGTTTTCAACAGTTTTTTAAAAGACGCCAATACCTATGCCAATTGGCCCATGTTCATTCTACTTATTGGCGGCGGGTTACTGTTGGTTTTTTACTCCAAATTTTTGCCCTATCGCTTTTTTGGGCATGCCATTGCCATCACGGCAGGAAAATATGATGATAAGAATGCCAAAGGTGATGTAAGTTCTTTTCAGGCGCTCTCCGCCGCTGTGGCCGCTACGGTTGGTTTGGGAAATATATCCGGGGTGGCAATTGCCATTCATGACGGTGGACCCGGAGTCGTTTTTTGGATATGGATGACAGCTTTGATTGGTATGTGTATCAAATTTTACAGTTGTAGTCTTTCGATAATGTACAGAAGCACCGATTCCGATGGGAAACTGCAAGGAGGGCCGATGTATTACATTACGAAAGGATTGGGAGAGAAGTGGCGTCCTTTGGCTATTTTCTTTGCGATTTGCGGGCTTTTTGGCTTTTTGGGCGTCTTTACCGCGAACCAATTTACCGATACCTTCATGACCGTTATCAATCCTGAGGAGAATCTTGTAGCCTTGGGCGGTACGATTGAAGACCCTGAGTTGTATTGGAAGCTTTCCATTGGTATCGTACTGGCTATAGTTACTTCATTCGTCATCTTTGGGGGACTCACCAAAATCGCTAAAGTGGCATCTGCAATCGTTCCCTTTATGGTCGCCGTATATTTGATTGCGGTGGTCGTTGTTATGGTGATGAATGCTTCCCAAGTCATTCCTTCCCTGAAAATGATCGTTACCGAAGCCTGGAACTTCGATACCATCGTTACGGGAGGTTTCTGGGGATTGGTCATCATTGGCGTGAAACGCGCAATGTTCTCTAACGAAGCAGGTCTCGGATCTGCACCAATGTACCACGGGCAATCAAAAACCGACAACCCGATCAAGGAAGGATTAGTGGCAAGTTTGGGGCCTTTTATCGATACCATTCTCGTTTGTACTTTTACTGCGATTGTCATTATCCTGAGTGGGGCGTATCTTGAGGATAGCAGCGGAATCGTAATGACCTTGAGCGCCTTCGAAAAAACCCTTTTCGGATTTGGCGATGATTTATTGATGATCATTGTCACCGCGTTTGCACTTTCTACCTTGTTTACCTATTCATATTATGGTGTAAAGAGTTTATCGTTTTTGACAAATGCCAAAATCGGAAACTATTACAATATTTATTTTGTATTAATGATTGTTTTCGCGGCTATAGCCTCCTTGGAATTGGTAAAAAACTTGATTGACCTTTCTTACGCACTAATGGTCATACCCAATATGATCGCGGTGCTGCTATTGGCACCGAAAGTGAACGCAGCGGCGAAAGACTATTTTAAAAAATTGAAAGATGGCAGCGCATAAAGCAGGATTCGTAAATATAATAGGTAATCCCAATGTCGGTAAATCGACCTTGATGAATGCCTTTGTGGGAGAAAAGCTCTCGATCATCACCTCCAAAGCGCAGACGACAAGGCACCGTATCCTCGGGATTGTGAATGGTGAGGATTTTCAGGTGATTTTGTCCGATACGCCAGGAATTATCAAACCCGCGTATGAGCTGCAAAGTTCGATGATGGGTTTCGTGAAATCGGCTTTTGAAGATGCCGATGTACTCCTGTACATGGTCGAGATTGGGGAGAAGGCTTTGAAAGACGAACGCTTTTTCGATAAGATAAAGAGTACGAATATTCCCGTACTGTTGTTATTGAATAAAATTGATGGTGCAACCCAAGAACTTCTGGAAGAACAGGTACAATACTGGCAGCAGGAACTTCCCCTTGTCGAAATACATCCGATTTCAGCCTTGAATAACTTTAATGTAAGAGGTGTTTTTGAACGGATTATCGAATTACTACCCGAGGCACCTCCGTATTACCCTAAAGACCAGCTCACCGATAAACCCGAACGGTTTTTCGTGAACGAGACCATTCGGGAAAAAATATTAATGCATTACAAAAAAGAAATTCCCTATTCGGTGGAAATCGAGACTGAAGAGTTCGTTGAGGATGAGGATATTATTCGCATGCGGGCGGTCATTATGGTAGAGCGCGATTCCCAAAAGGGAATAATCATCGGTCATAAGGGGAGCGCATTAAAAAGGGTAGGGGTCGAGGCCCGAAAAGACCTTGAAAAATTCTTTGGAAAACAGGTGCATATCGAGTTGTATGTTAAGGTGAACAAAAACTGGAGGAGCGATGCCCGTCAGTTGAAACGATTTGGATACAACGGATAGGTGCAGTTAGCAGTAAAAATTTTAGCCTTCGTTGGTAATATGCTGGGCTCAATCTTTTTTTTTTGCTCGTTTCGCATCTGTTGAAACCACTCGGTATTCCAGTGTATTCTAAATCTTAAAATTTCAAATCACTGGTGGGAAGCACCATCGTTTGATGACAATTTTGTTTAAGAAATTGATTACCTCTCGGAATGGATTGAAACTAAAGCCATAAACCCCTAAACATATAAACTAATAAACTTACTTTTGTCCCTCCAAAATTAAAAAAGCTATGGGAGCTATTGTAGCCATTGTGGGAAGACCAAATGTTGGGAAATCGACTTTCTTTAATCGATTGATCCAACGTAGGGAAGCCATCGTAGATGCCGTAAGCGGGGTAACTCGTGATCGACATTACGGAAAGAGCGATTGGAATGGGAAGGAATTCTCTTTAATCGATACAGGAGGTTATGTGCTGGGCAGTGATGATGTCTTTGAAAAGGAAATCGATAAACAAGTAGAATTGGCGATCGACGAGGCGGATGCCATCATCTTTATGGTTGACGTAGAAGCCGGGGTAACCGGAATGGACGAAGATGTGGCGAAATTATTACGGCGCGTTAAAAAACCGGTCTTTTTGGCCATAAATAAAGTAGATAACGCCAAGCGCTCGGCCGATGCCGTAGAATTCTATGCGTTAGGGTTGGGAGAATACTATGAGCTTTCGAGCATCAACGGGAGTGGTACGGGCGAACTGCTTGACGCATTGGTGGAAGTCTTGCCCGAAAAGGAAGATACAGTCGATGACTTACCGCGATTCGCAGTGGTCGGGAGGCCGAATGCCGGGAAATCATCATTTATAAATGCTTTGATCGGAGAGGAACGATATATCGTAACGGATATCGCGGGCACCACCCGAGACAGTATCGATACGAAATACAATCGATTCGGATTCGAGTTCAATTTGGTCGATACGGCAGGGATTCGCCGGAAGGCAAAAGTAAAGGAAGACTTGGAGTTCTACTCGGTCATGCGTTCGGTACGTGCCATAGAGCATTGCGACGTTTGCATTTTGGTAATGGATGCCACTCGCGGTTTTGATGGGCAGGTCGCCAATATTTTTTGGTTGGCGCATCGCAACAATAAAGGGATAGTCATTTTAGTAAACAAATGGGATTTGGTCGAAGACAAAGAGACCAACACCATGAAGCAGTATACGCAAAAAATCAAGGAGGCCATAGAGCCCTTCATCGATGTACCCATCCTGTTCATTTCCGTTTTGAACAAACAACGTATTTTCAAGGCTATTGAAACCGCTGTATCGGTATATCAGAATCGAAGTAAAAAAATCAAGACTGGAAAGTTTAATGATGTGATGTTGCCGCTAATCGAAAAATACGGTCCACCGGCCTACAAGGGGAAATACGTAAAAATCAAATTCTGCATGCAATTGCCAACGCCTTATCCGCAGTTTGCTTTTTTCTGTAACTTACCGCAATACGTCAGGGAACCGTATAAACGGTATCTGGAAAATCAGATTCGAGAAAATTTTGACTTTACCGGAGTGCCCATTACCATCTTTATGCGAAAGAAGTAAACCGCCAACGAATGCTCCTCCAACGGTTATAGCCCTATTATTGGTCGCAATCTAAAGAGTAAACGGCAGCGCCAACCGACCAGGTAGCAGGAATAGCATCCAACTGGCTTTGGTTTACTTGAATACAATTCAGATTATTCTCAACAACGGTTAGGTTTTCCAGATTCGGCAGGGTCGATATGTCGAGTGAAGTTATGGGGTTATTTTCCAAGGTGATTGTCGAAAGGGCATCACTCTCAGAAATCAGTAGGGAATTCAAACCTGCATTTTGAACGACTATTTCGGTTAGGTTTTGATTTCCTCTCAGGGTAATATCCTGAATACCAAAGCTGGCAAACGCTTGGGGATTATAAAAAATACTTGTGACGCTTTCACAATTTACGATTTCCAAAGATCGTACTCCGGATATTCCAGTAAATTGGGAACAATTTTCAACTCTTACAGTGCCAAAAAAAGCATCGTCTATGCCCCCTAAAAATATCATAAGCGGATTATCGGTAAATACCAAATTATCATAGTCCGATTCCCGCATGAACATACTTGCAAGCTTTGGGCAATCGGTAATTATGGCATTTGCCACTCGGGAAGCATTATTTCCTATTTCCTCTATGTTTTCATGGGAATCAGCCAATAGTTCTTCGACCTGACTAACGTTCATATTGAACCTTTTTAAAAGCGGATGATTCCCCAGATCAATCGAGGTAGTGGTCATATTTGCTATAAACAAGGAGGTAAGCGATACAAAGTCCTCTAATCCGGTAAGGTCGGTCACATCGCTGTTTACGCCATTCAGGCCTAAATTCGTTACGGCAATAATATTTTCGGTAATTACATAATCGTCAAGAACATCGTCATAGCCCAAATCAATAAGTTGCTGCTCAAAGTTGTCGTCCGGTACAAAGGTTCGGGCCACCAATGAACAGCCTTCGTCATCTACCGGTTCTCCTTCCGGGGTTTCCGGGCATTGATCAATTAGGTCGGGAACGCCATCGCCATCCGTGTCCTTTTGATCGGCACTGCATCCCTTTTCGTCCACGGTCTCTCCCATTGGCGTATCGGCACATTCATCCAAGTCATCGGTAATTCCGTCGCCATCGCTATCTTTCTGGCTATCACTACATCCATTTTCATCGACTGTTTCTCCTTCCGGAGTGGCCTCGCAGGTATCGGAACTGTCGGGAACCCCATCGTTATCGGCATCTTTTTGACTATCGCTACAACCACTTTCGTCTACGATTTCTCCGCTTGGTGTTTCGGGACATTCGTCTAGGTTATCGGTAATCCCGTCACCATCGCTATCATCCCCTCTTTGGCCGTCACTGCATCCATTTTCGTCCACCGTTTCACCGTTTGGGGTATCAGGGCATTCGTCCAAGCTATCCGTAACACCATCGCCATCACTATCATTATTCACGCCCTCCGCACAGCCCTCTTCGTCTACGATTACTCCGGCAGGGGTATCGTTGCAATTGTCCGTGTCATCGGTTACCCCGTCGCCGTCAGAATCTTTCTGCGCTGAAGAACAACCTTGGGCATCGACCATTTGCCCGGATACCGTGTCATCACATAAATCGATGTCATCTGGAACCCCATCGGCATCGCTATCCATCTTTTCGAAATTCGCGGAAATATTCTTGTCGGCATTAAAAACTACTTTTATTGGATTTTGGTCGCCGGTAACGGCGCCACTCCAATTGATGAAAACATATCCTTCCGAGGGGGTAGCGGTCAAAGTAACCTCTTCTCCGGAATCGAAAGTTCCACTGGAAATGGATATTGTTCCACCTTCGGAAGGGGACACCGTAGTATTGAGATCGAATTGCGCGACTTCTTCGTCTTTTTCACAAGACCCGATAAAAAAGAGCATCAGTGCCAAGAGGCAAAATGCAACGCATTGTGTTACTTTTTTGTGGGCTGGGGGGGTTCGATAAATTTCGGGCATAGGTCACTGGATAGGGGTCGCAAGATAAATTTTAAGACCGTAAATGTGTGCTTTAATCGATAAAAAGTGCGTTCGTTGCGATGAACATAAAGATAATACCTTTTTTTAAATTCGATTTTAGAGGTATTTTATTGGAAGTGGGGATGGAAAAAATCCTTGCATTCGGAAGGAGTTCTAAACCGAAAATAGGAAGCGTAACACCAGCAAAAAACCAACTCAGAAATCTTCCCATTTATTGATTAACGAATCCAAACCCTGTGCTATTCCCTCATAGTACATGTCGTCTTTAAAACGGGGAATCATGGTCGTTTTTAAAACCTGCTTACAAATACTATCCGTCAAAATCTTTTCCGTGCCTAGACCGGTAGCGATACCTACTTGCCGCAACGGTTTGGATAGAACTATCATAAGGCCATTGTTCTTATCCTTTTTGACCTATGTCTCAATAATTGAAAATGTACTTTGCATACTCTCTAAATCAAGTAACGGAAATGTGAAATCATTGATGCCCAATAGCGAAAGTTCTGATACTCCATATAAATCGAAAAAGTAATTTAGATAGTCGATATTTTAGGCTATTTCGTCGATATTTACTTACGCAACCTATCTTTTTATCTTACTCTTAATAATACTTGAATTACCTAGCTTGGTAAAACCAATATTTGGCCGTTTTCATCACCGTCGATAATGATATGTTTAGTAAACTTTTGAGAAGCCCATATTTATGAAAAGACCGTTGTGCTACCCCTTAGTACTAATCTTAATTATGTGTTTACTTTTCTTCACTTGTAGCAAAGACGAAAAGGTTGAACAATTCAAAGTAAACGCATCGGCCAACCCAACAGAAGGTGGTACGGTTTCCCCTTTAGAAGGCACCTATGATTTAAGAAAAGAAGTCACTCTGACTGCCACGGCTTCAGAAGGGTTTCAGTTTAAAAATTGGAGTGGTGGTATCTCAGAAAATAACAATCCAATAACTGTAGAAATAACCGCCAACATATCAATCATCGCTAATTTTGAGAGATCAGACTCTGATGGAGACGGCGTGACCGATGATGTGGACCAATGTGAGGATACGGCAATTGGGCAAACCGTAGACTCCCAAGGCTGTTCCGGGGCGCAAAAAGATTCCGATGGAGATGGTGTAACGGATGAAAAGGATAATTGTAACAATACGCCCTCGGGGGTTATTGTAGGAGAAGATGGTTGCCAAGAGGTCGAAAATGATGATACTGATGATGACGGAATACCAAACACCTTAGATACTTGCCCGGATACTCCAGATGGGCAGATCGTTGATGAAAACGGTTGTAGTGATAACCAACGAGGTGAAGATAGTGATGGCGATGGTGTTGCGGATAACTTGGACGAATGCCCAGATACACCTAGCGGTGAGGACGTCAATACCGCTGGTTGTGGTGACAGTCAACAAGATGACGATAAGGACGGCGTTCCAGACAGTTCCGATAATTGTGAGGCCACTCCAGCTGGAGAATCGGTGGATGTCGATGGCTGTTCAGATTCCCAAAAAGATAGTGATGGCGATGGTATAACTGATAATCGGGATAGTTGTCCCGGTACTGAAAGTGGTATGACCGTTAATTCACAAGGGTGTTCCTCCGCACAAAGGGATACCGACAATGACGGTGTAACCGATGATGTGGATCTATGTCCTGAAACTACCACTGGTGAAAGTGTAGATATAGATGGTTGTTCGGATACCCAAAAAGATAGCGATGGAGACGGTGTTAATGATAGTTTGGATCAATGTCCTGAAACTTCAACCGGGGATAGCGTAGACGAGGAGGGCTGTACCTTGGCAGCAAGAACCTTTGTTCCCGATGATGCTTTTGAACAGCAGTTGATTGATTTGGGTTACGATGATATTTTGGACGACTACGTTTTGACTGAAAATATTAACACCGTTACATCCTTAGAAATTGTTGGCACCAATGATGGAATGGATTTGACAGGTTTACAAGGTTTTTCGAGAATAGTATCCTTGCGAATTGGCGGAAACGTTGGGAGTATCAATCTATCTAATCATCCTCTGTTAGAATCTTTTATCGTGGAGTTTGGCGAAGTTGAAGAATTAGCAGCAATTTCTCATCCCAACATAAAAGAATTTACGCTATTTAACGGAACAATAAATAATACGGTACTTGAGGATTGCGCGAATTTGGCAGTTTTTTTTAATCAAGATGCGTATTATGATAATATCATAATATCGAATTTGCCATTGTTGACATTTGTTGGCGGTCTAGATATAAGTTTTCAAAATCTTCGAATTGAGAATTGTCCTCAACTCAATGGAGTGGGTGGAGTTAATGGTGGTTATGGCGATTTAGAGATAATCAATTGCGTAAATTTAGAAAGAATTGGTTTTATAAGTGGTGGACTGAATAGTTCAGTTCGAAACTTAACTTTAGAGAAAAATGATAACTTGACCTCTGTTATGGTTACCTATGATAGATTTCAGTCTTTGGATATCTCAGCTAACAACAGCATAACCAATCTTAACATTCAGAGCAATTCTCTTACCTCACTTTATGTAGGTCAGAATACGAATTTAATTAATCTGAATGTCCAAGGAGATAATTTAGATTGTATAGGTGTAAATGAAGAACAGCTGAATAATGTGCCGGAAACTTGGTCTGTGGGCGCAAATACGACGTATTCTTTAAACTGTTTAATTGATAACTGATTTAATGCCTTAATTGTATATAGGATTGAGGCGAGCTTGGAATTTCAGCAATAAGCACTATTGCTCTAGAACTCTAAAATGTAAAATTCAAATACTATAGGCCTCATTGGTTCCAATTAACAATCAAGGAATCAATTCCGTTTGAAATGCCTTTGAAATACAGAGCTTCTTTAAAATTCGAAATCATAGTAGTGTTTATAACTTGACTGCAAATACTATCCGTCAAAATCTTTTCCGTGACTAGACTGGTAGCGATACCTACTTGCCGCAACGGTTTGGATAGTACTATCATAAGGCCATTGTTCTTATCCTTCTGACCAACACCCCAATAGTTGGACAAATCGGTGGCGTATTTTTGAATATCGGAATAGGGAGCGATGGAGTCGATGCTGACAAAGACGATTTGATGGCTCGTGGCAATTTCATAATCGTACAGTTTTTTGGAAAGGACTGCCTCTTCTTCCTTTGAAAAAATAGCGGAGTAATCGTTAACGATAGTTCCGTTTTCATTGGCGGGGAAAAGTTGCTCGTCGGTAGTGCGTCCCTGTTTTGATTTGCAGCCCGCGATAAGTAAGGCCAAGACAAAAAGGAATATCCGAAGGATTTTAAGAATCATGGTCTTAAACCGATTTTATATTTGAAACTTTAGTTCAAATTTATTAAACTACCATCCTCCAGAGGCGCCACCACCACCGAAGCCCCCGCCGCCAAAACCTCCTCCGAAGCCACCACCTGAACCTCCACCGAATCCGCCGCCGCTTCCGCCAAAACCTCCAGAACCACTACTACGACCCATATTGCTGAGAATGATAATATCCCAAAGGTCAAGACCTGAAGACCTTCTACCGCCATTACGACCGCCTCCCCTTCGATTTCTACGGGATAGGATAATCAGAATGATAAAAAAGATGATAAAAGGCAGAAAGGGCGCGAGGGAAAAACCGTTGCCATTTTCGAAAGATCGGTCTTCATTGAACTCACCGTTCAATGCCTCGAAAATAGCATCCGACCCTGCATCGAGGCCTCCGTAATAATTGTTCTGTTTGAATTGGGGAATGATAATGTTTTGTATGATTCTTCGTGACATGGCATCCGTCAAGGCGCCTTCTACCCCATAACCCGTGCTGATTGCTATCCTACGGTCGTTGCGGGCGAGAAGCACCAGCACACCATTATCTTTCCCGTCTTGTCCGATACCCCACTTTTGGCCCCATTGTGCCCCTAGGTAATCGATGTCTTCGCCTTTGGTAGATGCGATGATGGCGACCACGATTTGGGTCGAAGTACTGTCGGAATATCGAATCAATTTTTGCTCAAGACGCTGCTTTTGATTCTCGGACAAGAGGTTTACATAATCGTAAACGCTGGTCTGCAGTTTAGGTTTTTCCGGAATGGTGTATTGCGCAAAACCAAAGCTCAGCCCACAGAGTAGAAAGCATATCAGGCTAGCTTTTTGAAATTTCATTGCTCAGTTCATTTGTATCGCCATGTCGCCATGGAAAATAGGTTTCCAGCTCTTTTCCGGCCATAAGCACGCCGTCTATGATGCCCTCTTTATAATCCCCTTTTTTAAAGTGGGCCTGTATGGTGTCCTTTGAGCGGTCCCAAAAGTTATCGGGCACAACCTTATCGATTCCACGGTCCCCGTAAATAGCGAACTTTCTATCGTTTACCGCCACATAAATGAGCACCCCGTTTTCGTCTTTGGTATTATCCATTTTCAATAAATGGAAGACTTCCTTGGCACGTTCAAAATGGTCTAATCGGGTATGTGATTCGATATGTACACGAATTTCACCTGAGGTCTTTTTCTCCGCCTTCAGAATAGCCTGGACAATTTCCTGTTCGTCGTCGGGCGTTAAAAAATCCTCTACTCTTGACATTGTAACGACTAGTTGAAGTCAAAGTCTACGTCCGGGGCGTTTTCAGAACCGGCATCGGCATTGTAACGGGCCATTTCATCAAAGCCGAACACCCCGGCCAATAATTTACCCGGAAATTTGGTAGTATGTATGTCGTAGATATTTACTTTCTCGTTATATCGGTTGCGTTCAACATTTATTCGGTTTTCGGTACCTTCTAATTGTGATTGCAGTTCCAAGAAGTTCTGGTTTGCCTTTAGGTCGGGATACCGTTCTACAACGACCATAAGTTTGCTTAAAGCGCCGGTTAGCCCGCTTTGTGCCTCTTGAAAGGCGGCCATTTTCTCGGGAGTTAGGTTCCCAGCATCGATATTGGTAGCCGTGGCCTTGGCACGGGCCTCTATAACATCCGTTAAGGTACCTCGTTCAAAATCAGCGGCGCCCTGAACGGTCTTGACCAAATTCCCGATAAGGTCGTTTCTACGTTGGTAGGCACTTTCTACATTAGACCATGCGGTCTTGGCATCCGCCTCGTATTCTACGGCAGTATTATTAAATCCTACGGCCCATTGGTACAATGCGACACCGAGGACGGCTACGATGATCAATACGATTAATCCTTTTTTCATGATAGTGTAAATTTAATGTCATTCCTGCAATGGCAAGAATATGGAAATGGTTGATTATTACGTGTTCTTTGCTGTATTTAAGTGGATTCGTTCACCTTTACATTACACCCAAATCTCAAAGTTGGTCTTTGATTCTGGTGAGTTCAGTTTTGACCCGTTCCAGTTTTTGGATCAATTCAAAATTGCTAAGCGTTTTGCGTTTGTTCTCTTTTAAATGGATTTTCGCACCTTCCAAGGTGAACCCTCTTTCCTTGACCAGGTGAAATATCAATTTGAGATTGGTAATATCCTGAGGGGTGAATTTTCGGTTGCCTTTGGCGTTTTTCTTCGGTTTTAATACATCGAATTCCTTTTCCCAAAATCGGATAAGAGAGGTATTCACATCGAAGGCCCTGGCGACTTCACCGATACCATAATACAGTTTTTCTGGAAGTTCTACTTGCATTAGTGCTAATCTAGGGATTGATTTTCTTGTGAAGCGTATTTCAACATGTTTTCGAATTCCTTGGCCGATAAACTACCGTAATAGAAATTAATTGGGTTGATGCGTTCTCCGTCTTTCCATACCTCGTAATGCAGGTGCGGGGCTTCCGATCGCCCGGTACTGCCTACGAAACCGATAAGATCGCCACGTTTTACCTTTTGGCCTTTCTTTACATTGTAGTTGCTCATATGGGCATAAAGACTCATATAACCGTAACCGTGATCGATACGAATGTGTTTACCATATCCTGAAGAATTATTATCGGCCCGTTTTACCTTGCCATCACCTGTGGCGTAGATAGGGGTGCCCTTGGCAGCTGAAAAATCCATTCCCCTGTGCATCTTACGTGCTTTGGTGAACGGATCGGAGCGCCATCCAAAACCCGATGCCATATGCCTTAGGTTTTCATTGCTTACGGGTTGAATGGCCGGTATCGCCATCAATAGCTTTTCCTTTTCTTCGGCCAGTTTGGCAATCTCGTCCAATGACTTGGATTGTATCGCCATTTGTTTTTTGATGATATCCAACCGTTTTGTGGTCGAGATGATCATTTCCGAATTGTTGAAACCTTCAAGCGATTTGTAACGGTTTATTCCTCCGAAACCCGCACGGCGTTGTTCCTCCGGAATGGGATTGGCCTCGAAATACAATCGGTAAATGTTGTTGTCACGTTCCTCTACGTTGGCGAGTACCTCCTCCATCTGCTCCATCTTCTTGTTTAGGAGTTCGAATTGAAGTTCGTAATTGTTCACCTCTCGACGTAACGAAAGTTCGGCCGGAGTATTGATGAGGTTGGTGTTCAAAAGAAAAACCAGTGAAACCAAGCCGAAGAGGGCGGCTCCGAGAACGAACAATCCGATATTTCTGTAGCGGCGCGATTTTTTCGGCTCTATCTTTCTGTATGAAAGCGTGTCGGGATCGTAATAGTACTTAACCTTAGACATGAATGTATTTTATCCTATTTTTGTTCCACTTTAACAGAACAAACAAATATAAAAATTGTTTTGTATAAACCGTTAAAATTAGCAAAACCTTACCGAATTCATGACTTCTAACGATATAAGGGATCGATTTCTAAATTTTTTTAAGGAAAAGCAGCACAAGATAGTTGCTTCAGCCCCGATGGTCATTAAAGATGATCCCACGCTGATGTTTACAAATGCCGGCATGAATCAGTTCAAGGAATTCTTTCTGGGCATCAATGAGGCGAAGTACCCGCGGGTGACCGATTCCCAAAAGTGTTTGCGGGTAAGTGGTAAGCATAACGATTTGGAGGAAGTGGGCAAGGATACCTATCATCACACCATGTTCGAAATGTTGGGAAACTGGAGTTTCGGGGATTATTTCAAGGAAGAGGCCATCCAATGGGCGTGGGAACTGTTAACGGAAGAATTGAAGATAGATAAAGACAGTTTGTATGTTTCCGTCTTTGAAGGTAGCAATGATGCCGATAAGCTCGCTATGGATACCGAAGCCTTTGAACTTTGGAAGGCGATCGTACCGGAAGACCGGATCATCTTGGGGAATAAGAAAGACAATTTTTGGGAAATGGGCGATCAGGGACCCTGCGGACCCTGTTCCGAAATTCATGTCGACATTCGTTCTGCGGAAGAGAAAGTAAAAGTTTCGGGAGCGTCATTGGTGAATGCAGACCATCCGCTAGTGGTGGAAATATGGAACCTCGTATTTATGCAATACAACCGAAAGGCCGATGGAAGCCTCGAATCTCTCCCCGCCAAACATGTAGATACGGGCATGGGCTTCGAACGCTTGTGTATGGTATTGCAAGGCGTTCAATCAAATTATGATACCGATGTGTTCACGCCGCTTATCCGGGAAATAGAAACGATTACCAACAGCAAATACGGCAAATCGGAAGATGTCGATATCGCCATTCGTGTCATTGCCGACCATATTCGCGCCGTGTCGTTTTCGATTGCGGACGGACAATTGCCCAGTAACACAGGAGCCGGATATGTAATTCGTCGAATTTTGAGACGGGCCATTCGCTATGGCTTTACTTTTTTGGATACTAAAACGCCTTTCATGTATCGCTTGGTCACGGTATTGACCGATACCATGGGCAAAGCCTTTCCTGAGTTGAAGGAGCAACATCAATTGATTGAAAACGTTATCAAGGAAGAGGAACATTCGTTCTTAAACACCTTGGATCAAGGTCTGGTGTTGTTAGATACCATTGTTCAGAAAACAAAAGGGCAAGTAGTCGATGGCCGAAAAGCCTTTGAGCTTTATGATACTTACGGGTTTCCGATAGACCTTACCGCCCTTATTTTAGGCGAAAAAGGGCTGTCGTTGGATGAAAATGGATTTAACGTCGCCATGCAGGAACAGAAAGACCGTTCGCGGTCGGCATCCGAAATTTCAAAAGAGGATTGGATTGTGCTGACCGATGATACCGAACAGGAGTTCTTGGGTTACGACCTTTTGGAAGCGAAGGTAAAATTGGTCAAATACCGAAAAGTAACTTCAAAAAAATCCGGTGAACAGTACCAGATGGTCTTCAATGTAACTCCGTTTTATCCCGAGGGCGGTGGTCAAGTAGGGGACAAGGGCTATTTGGAAGTCCCCAATGGGGATGTGGTGTACATTGTCGATACCAAAAGGGAGAACAACGAAATCGTGCACTTTGCGGGAAGCTTGCCCAAACACCTGAATGAGACCTTTACCGCGGTAGTCGATAAAAAACAACGCCAACGTACGGAAGCCAACCACACGGCTACCCACTTGTTGCACCAAGCCCTTCGTGAAATCTTGGGAACCCATGTGGAGCAAAAGGGGTCGGCGGTACACTCCAAATATTTACGGTTCGATTTTTCGCATTTCTCGAAAATGACACCCGAGGAGCTGCATGCTGTGGAGAATTTTGTAAATGCACGAATCGCTGGGCAGTTGCCTTTTCAGGAAAAGCGCAATGTTCCTATGAAAGAAGCGCTGGCAGATGGTGCCATGGCGCTTTTCGGGGAAAAATACGGCGATACGGTACGCACCGTTCGTTTTGGGCAATCGATAGAACTATGCGGTGGTACCCATGTAAGCAATACCGGTGATATTTGGCACTTTAAGATCAAATCAGAAGGGGCCGTAGCAGCGGGTATCCGAAGAATAGAGGCGATTACCTCCGATGCCGTAAAGAATTTCTATGCTGAAAACGACCGTATGCTTTATGAAATCAAAGGAGCCTTGAACAATGCCCAAGACCCTTTAAAATCGGTACTGTCTTTACAAGAAGAGAATGCAAGGCTGAAAAAAGAAGTCGAGGGATTACTCAAAGACAAGGCGAAAAACCTAAAAGGGGATTTGTTGAAAGAGCTGGAAGAACACAACGGTGTACGATTCCTAGCTAAAATGGTAGATTTGGATGCAGGCGGTATCAAAGACCTTTGCTTCAAAATGGGGAACCAACATCAAGATTTATTCCTCGTTTTTGGATCGGAACAAAACGGCAAAGCCATCCTCTCGTGTTATATTTCAAAAGAGGTGGTCGCAAGTAAAGATTTAAATGCCGGAACCATCGTTCGCGAACTCGGAAAATACATTCAAGGCGGCGGCGGCGGACAGCCCTTTTTCGCAACTGCGGGCGGTAAGAACCCTGGAGGTATTGCCGAGGCGTTGGAAAAGGCGAGGGGGTATTTGAAATAGAAATAAGCCAAAAGGAAAAAATGTTAAGGGCTCCTTCCCTCATACAAGGGGAGGTGGATTCATTCCAAAGGAATGAAAACGGAGGGGTTGAAAGCCCGAGCCGTAGGGCATGCAATTCAAGTTCAGGAATAGAGACCAAGCCGGGATTTTCATACTCACCCTCAAGCCAAAACACAAAACCTCCTCTCATCTGAGGGGAGGAGCTGAACATAACTACGAACGAACAACAAACCACAATTGTGAACCTCCAAACCAAAATCCCTTTTACAAGAGCAGCGAACCCGATTGACTACACTAGTCAGATTTTGCTTTTGGGTTCATGTTTCTCGGAAAATATTGGGGAGAAATTGACGTATTTCAAGTTCCAAAACCTTCAAAATCCTTTTGGAATACTGTTTCATCCATTGGCCATATAAACCTCGTGACAAGAGCGGTCGAAAAACGAAACTATACAAAAGATGAGGTGTTGTTTCAAAACGAGCGCTGGCATTGTTTTGATGCGCATTCTGGATTAAGCGATACCTCCAAAGAAAAGTTACTTGAAAAATTGAATTTTGGTATAAAGTGCACTTTGGAACAAATCACGAACGCAACGCATATTGTAATTACTTTGGGCACTTCCTGGGTCTATAGAAAAAAAGATACCAGTGTCGTTGTCGCCAATTGCCATAAAGTACCACAAAAAGAATTTGTGAAAGAACTACTATCCATAGATGCCATTTTAAAAAGCGTAAAGAATACCGTTCGAACCATTCAAGAGGCCAATGAAAAAGCACAGTTGGTCTTTACGGTTTCTCCTGTCCGCCATTTAAAAGAGGGTTTCGTTGAAAACCAAAGAAGTAAATCCCATTTGATAGCTGCAATTCATGAGGCAATGTCTCCTCGAGCGCAGTCGAGAGGTCTTTCGTACTTCGAGAGTTATGAACTCCTAATGGATGAACTGCGCGATTACCGTTTTTATGAAGCGGATATGGTACATCCGAACCAACTGGCAATCGATTACATCTGGGAAAAGTTCAAAGAGGTATGGATTTCCGAATTGGCCGTCAAAACCATGAACAAGGTCGAGGAAATTCAAAAGGGATTAGCGCACCGCCCGTTTCATAGTGATTCCGTGCACCATAAGGAGTTTCGAAAGTCCCTCGGAAGGAAAATTGCGTATCTTCAGCAGGAGTATGATTTTATGAAGTTTGGTTTTCAAGACATATAATGAAAAAAGTTCTAGCAGGCGTCTTAATCACATTGGCAGCGGTATTTATCTTCCGTTCGTGTAACGATGACAAGAAGGAGAAGTCGATTCTCGAGGAAAATTCGATGTTGATACAACAACAAATCGAAAACGTGTCGAAATTGGTGGTGACCGAAGGGCACTTTGCCGAAGTATACAATTATAGGGATTCCAAACAGCTCTTCGGGTATTTGATAGCGGCGGATAAAAAAGCCTTGGTCGTTGTAAATGCCGAGGTGACCGTGGCGTACGATTTAAGCCAAATCGAATTCGAGCTAGACGAACAGGCGAGGACACTGCATATCAAAAGCCTTCCCGAACCGGAAATAAAGATCAATCCCGATTTTGAGTACTACGACGTTACGGCCGATTACCTGAATCCGTTCGAAGCGACGGATTACAACAAAATCAAGAAGAATGTCAACGCCTCTCTGATGAGAAAAGTGGAGGCTTCTTCATTGAAAAGCAATGCGCAAAATCGATTGATCAGCGAGTTGCAAAAATTCTATATTTTGACGAGTTCCATGGGGTGGACACTCACTTATAACGATGAGGTGGTACGTGAGGATTTTCCGCTTCTATTGGAAAAAGACTGATTTCAATCCCGTTGAATAGCTTTTCCTAGTTAAGTTTTCTGAACGAATACTATTTTGGATATTTTCGCAGTTAGTATAGAAGTTGTAATTTGATAACGTAATTTTCCGATACGAGTCACATGAGTTTTCTTGCAAAATTATTTATCAATCGGCGGGTGATCAACGTTCTAGATACGAACATACGGTTCTACCAGCAAGTCAATCCCGATAACTTCAAGCCTGCCGCACTACCCATGGGTGGAGTATTCAATCTGACCATTGAGGCGGATGGCAATACCGATTTATTGGGTCTCGCCCTTTCTCCGGATACCATGTGCGAGGGGTATATTCGTTTTTACAAGCGGGACGGGATGACCCGGATGCGGGATTACGAATTTTTCGACACTCATATCGTAAGCTACCAGCGCAATTTCGAGGGCTATTATGGCAAGGTCACTACGGACCATTACGTGCTTTCGCCGGGTATTTTACGAATCGGGGATATGGTATTGGAAAAGTGGTGGAAAGTCTCGGACTTGGCGGTCAAGGATGCGCCGGCGCCACCTCCCGAACCTAAAAAGAAGCCCGTAGTCAAAGATTATTTTATCACCGACAAGGATGGGAACCGCATCGAAGAGACTAAGATAGGAGAGATGATTACCTTGAACATAAGCACACAGGATATGATTGGTGAGACGATGACGATAAATCTAAGCGACCCGACAGCCGATTTTATGTATAATGGAATGGTACTGGAAGACGATACCTTAAAAGATTTGATGGTAACTAAGAATATGGAAAAAATTAAGTTGAAAGTAGTGGAACCGCAACCCAAAGAATGATGGAAAATTCGTTTAAATTGGAAGTTGCTGGGCAAACCAAGACCTTAAGCGTTACCGTGGTACCGGAACCGAAGGTATTAGTCCATTTTAGACCCAATAGCCAATGGAAGGGTGAATTTGGTTTCGATTGGATACGAATGAAGGACACTTCTTTATTCGGGGACAATATCTATGAGGATATCGTTAGCAAGCAATATTCGGATAGTAAACATACCAAATTGGAGAAAGATAGTAATGAAAGCAAGGGCTTTTTTAAAAAGAACGAAAAACTTTTTAAATCCTTAACGAAAAAGTATGATACTTTCTCGGCTCCTTGGGCCATAAAAAATAAAAAAGGAGAAACAATCCCAGAGGATGTTAATGTTCCATGGTTGTCACTTGCTAAAGGAAAAGAGGCTAAACTGACTTTAATGCTGGAAATCGAGGAGGAGGCCGATTACTTGGAATTCGAGGATAATGAACATTTTGAAATCACGCCTAAAGTAACGGATATAAGTGGAAAAAAGGGCAAGTTGGAACTGAAGGATAGCCTAACGGTCAAGTGCATCAAAGAATTCGGTAGCGATCAATTGTTAACGGTGAAGTCGTATAAAAAGATGCCCTCTACAGGAGAACTGTTGGATCAGGAAGCGGGAAAATTGAAATCTTGGGCGAACGATGCCGCCAAACAGAAAAAGAAGAAGGTGGTGTTCGTAGAAGTAAAGACACCTCCGATTTCCCAAAAGAAAGAACAAAAAGCTGATGCAACCAATGAAAAGAACCGCATCAATAAATACCTGAACCAGGCCTTTATCGCATTGGACAAGGACTCGGATATCGTCGAATTGGATATCACGACGGATGCTGATTTTTTGAAATTCGTCACATCTAAAAGCATTGACTACAACAACACCACGGATAAGGAAAAATTGCATGATTTTTTAAAGGAAAAACTGAAAAAAGATTTCAAGGATGGTTATAAAGACCATTTTAAGGCTTTTTATTTTGCGGAACCTGGCGGTACATCCGGTGGTTTAAGTGGCTATTCCCAACCGGGAGCAGGGTATGTCGTGGTATTCAAATCGGCCAACGAACAAACCGCTTCACACGAATTTTTACACGCTTTGCATCTAGCACATTCCTTTGCCAATAGCGAAGCGGACAAAAATGCCGAATTTACCTATGCGTATACAAAGACGGATAATTTATTGGACTATAGCCACCATCTTCCCGGGCATAAAAATGACCGATGTAGTCTATGGTACTGGCAGTGGGTCAAGGCGAACAATTCAATTACATAAGACGGCTATGAAAAAGTATATAGCTCCCTTAATCCTACTGATTTTATTGGTACAAGGTTGCCGATCACAAAAAAATAAAAATCAAGAAATTATGGTTCCGGAAGTAAATAATCAATTTGAAAAATTCGATATAGAGACGTTTAATGCCGAAAGCATCAGAGGTAAGCGCATCGAAACGTCAGCGGAGTTTTATATAGAGGAAGACACTCAATCTTTTGGATATGCCAGGCAAATATTTCCGCACCAATCCTATTTTTCCGTTCTCAAGTTATACTATAAAAATAGTTTTATTAAAGAAAAGGGCTTCTCTTTCAATAATGGCTCCGAGATAGGGGAATGGTATACTTTCGATGAATCGGGTAAACTCACAGGGAGTACCAATACAGACGAAAATTACGCCTTCGGGTATTTACAACTCATCGAATATTGTGAACAACATAAGATCAACCTTCAAAAAGGTCATGCCGACAGTGGTTTTCAAACGAGCGTTTATAAGGAAAAGGACGAGAAGGGTACGAACATCTGGGTCATTACGCACCAAATTGCCGGCGATCGGTTAGAGCGGATTACCCTTGATGGAGGAACCGGAAAAGTGCTTGAAACAGAAGCGATAGAGTTCATCAATCACTGATGGACGATGCTTTCGGATTAAGTGTGATCATACCATTAGGGAACCGCTAGAAGACTTGACAAGGGCATTCAATTATCAACTAACGAGACTTTTGTTCACCAACCCGAGATCATCATCGATCAAATGCCCTACTTTGGGCTTGTTTTGTTTTACGGTTTCCAGGTGTGAAACGATTTCCTCGGCAAAGTCCGTATCGCCGTTTAGTTTGGCCAATTCATATAATTCTACCGATAGCAACCAATCTTCAGGAAAGTCGTTTTTAATGACATCAAAGACCTTATGCCGCGAGATAGTAGTACCCGTGCCCTCCCTAAAATCGCGAATCTGGGCGTAGTACCGTTCCAATTTCTGGCGCTCTTTATTTTCTTTTGGCTTAGTGGTCGTCGAGGAAATTTTATGGTGCACCAAATCAAAACTGTTGAGGTCGGCCGGGCCGTTGAAGGCCGACACGATTCGTTCCCCTACGGCCATGTTGTATAGCCGTTCGTCTGATTTGAAGAGCACTTTTTTCCCATGGTGTACGATGCAATTCTTAAAAGTGATCAAAATGATCTCGCCTTTGAGGTTACGGGTTCCGGTGATGATTTCCCCAGCTATTTTTACATTGCCCTCAAATTCCAGTGTAATGGTCTGCCCTTCAAAAATGTTATAGGCTTTCAAGTCCATCGGGCTCATATCCTCAATGGCTAAATTGATGCCTTTTAGCTTGCCCATAGGGGAGCCAAAACCATCGGCATGGTGCTGTATGCTATGGCCGACCAATTCTTTTTCACGATAGGAAAGTGCCGTAGGACCGATACTTTGAAAGAATACGCATTTGCCTTCGTGAGCGATAACGCTATGGAAATTACCTGAAACTTGCAGCCCGGTACTCAACTCTATGGTTCCCAATTCTTTGGAATCGATAAGTTTTTGAATACCCGAAAGTCCGCCTTTTCGAATGGCCATGGTATTAGCGAATTCCTCTAGCACTTTACTCAAGTGGGCAAAGTCGGGTGTTACGAACAATTGGGGTTGGGGTTGGGTAATATCGAAAGGGGTGGTGGCCGCCTCTATGGAATAGGGTATTTTTATTACCTTATCGGTCATGCACCAAGCACTTTCCCCAATCGAGGAAAGTAGGCCGGCACCGTAGATCTTGGGGTTTTCCAAAGTGCCGATCAGGCCGTATTCAACCGTCCACCAATGCAGGTTTCTGATGAGGGCGATTTCGCTGGGTTCGCCCATATTCCGTTGCAATTCGGCAATGTGTTCTTCGGCCGTATCGATATGTTCCTGTGGCGTACCTTCGGCCTCCTTGATGATACTGAGATGCCGTACCGCCTCATAAAGTTCATAATCTTTGGCATTAGAAATGGCCTTGCAACCAATTTCCCCAAAACGCCGGAGGTATTCGGCATATTCAGGATTCGCGATAATGGGTGCGTGCCCAGCCCCTTCATGGATAATGTCGGGGGCAGGGGTATATTCTATGTGTTCCAATTGCCGAATGTCGGAGGCAATGACCAATACATTGTAGGCTTGAAATTCCATAAAGGCCGAGGGCGGAATAAAGCCATCTACTGCAACAGCTGCCCAACCGATTTCCTTTAAGATACGGTTCATGCCGTACATATTCGGAATGTGGTCGATAGAAATACCTGTTTTTTGAAGGCCGTCTAGGTACGACTTATGAGCTACCTTACTAAGGTAATCCACGTTTTTTCGCATCACGTAACGCCATACGGCCTGATCGATGGCAGTATAGTCATCATAATTCTGTGGTTTGATGAATTGTTTTAGATGTCTGGGGAGCTTGTCTAAAATGGCATTGCTTTCGTACTGCATAAAATGGCCTTTTGGGGCGGAATAAAGGTACGAATCACAACGCAAAAACGATGTTAAAAGAACTTCTTTGCTATGAGTGTAGGGCAAATTATAAGTCTTGAAACTTATTAGAAATGCCGAAGCAATCTGTTCGACTTATACATTCGTCTAAACAGATTGCTTCGGCACTGTAAATATGGGAAACTATTGGGATTTATATGGTTCTCCTTTTAGTTGACCGCCACCTTGTTCGGGGGATATTGTGTAAGGATTTCGGACACAAACTGTTGTATACGGGCCTCTTTTTTTTCCATGTTTTTAGAATTGCCCAAGGTACCTGTTCCTTTACCCTGCCAGACCAGTTCTTTGTTCTTGGCGTCGATAAGATCAATATACAGCGAACCTTCGGTTCTGGTGCTAACATTGGTACCGCCCCAGCCCCAACCGGGACCAAAGCCACCCCAACCCCATCCCCATCCGGGACCGAAGCCTCCCCAACCCCAACCAAAGCCTCCCCAGCCCCAGTTGTTGTTGAATACATCAACTTGTTCGCGTTCTTTTGTGAAGATACTGACCAAAATATCCGGGGTTTCCGATTTTGAAAAGCCTCGAGCGTTCATTTCGGTTTCGATGGCGCGCAAGATGCGTTTTTTGTCTAAATCGGAGATTTGTGCCCTATCAATTCCCGTTTTGTAGAAGGCATATGATTTATAGGTGTTGAAATTGGCGTCTTTATCGTAATCGCTCAACACCCGTACGGAGCTACAAGAACTTAAGAAAAGCACTAAAAGCATTGGTATCGCTATTATTTTTATTCCATTCATAATGCTATTTTTTTGAGTTATTCTAAATTTTTAAGCTTCAAAAATCATGCCGAAGCCTGTCTATGCTCAAGAAGCGTATTTGTATCATTGTGAATTCCTTTTTGGGTCGTATCCGTAAGGGCAATGGCGACAGCCACTTTCACAACAATAGCCCCTTTTTAGGTGGTATTGCTCGGTAAAAACCCGATAGCCTTGTTCCGACCAGTAAAAATCCCCGTCTTCTATCGGTACGATTTCTTTCATCTATTTGTATTGTAGTAAGCCCGATTATTTCTTAAAATTACTTCAATTCTGTTGATAAATACCTATCAGAATTGCCAAAATCATCCGTTTTAAAGGAAAAAACGTAGATTACAACGAAGGGGCACAATTGTTGGAAACAAATCAATGTTCTCAATATGTCGGCGCCTACAACAATTATCTTTGTAGGTGTTCGTTTTAAAACTGAACCATGATTCTAGTCTTTAAACATTTTTTCTACAAGAGTTATGTAGGACTGTCCTTTTGGCCCTTCATCATTTTAAAGCACGATGCTTTAAAGGAAGATACCGTTCTTATCAATCATGAACGCATTCATTTGAAGCAGCAATTAGAATTATTGATACTTCCGTTTTACATACTGTATGTCGGTGAATGGCTGTTACGTTCCCTTTTCTACCTCGATTTTTACAAAGGATACCAAAACATCAGTTTCGAAAGAGAGGCATACCATAACGAACACGATTTGGACTATCCGCGTAAACGACATTTTTTTAGCTTTATAAAGTATCTTTGAGCAACCTAAAGAATGAACGCTTGAAGTGATTAGTAGCAACCAGCAGGTTTTACTCCCCATATTGGCCCAGAAAAATGTATCCCTTTATCTCAAAAGGGAAGATTTGCTGCATCCCTTCATTTCTGGAAACAAATACCGTAAACTCAAATACAATCTCCTAGCCGCCCAGGAAGGTGGTTATGATACGTTACTGACTTTTGGTGGCGCCTACTCGAACCATATTGCAGCCACTGCATTCGCTGGACAGGAAAATAGATTGCGGACTATCGGCATCATACGTGGGGAAGAACTGTACCAAAAATGGGAGACCAATCCTACCCTAAAATTCGCACATCAAAACGGGATGCAGTTCAAGTTCGTGCCCCGCGATGTTTATCGAAACAAAACCGATCGGCAATTCCTAAAGGCGCTGACCAGTGAATTTGGTTCTTTTTATCTGCTGCCTGAGGGCGGTGCAAATCTTGAGGCGGTACAAGGCTGCGAGGAAATCCTGAACCCCGAGGATGCTCGTTTTCAGGTTCTTTGTAGCTGTGTCGGTACTGGAGGCACCCTAGCGGGAATAAGCAATAGCGCCCAGGCCGAACAAGAGGTTCTGGGCTTTCCTGCGCTCAAGGGCGATTCCCGCCTGCCGGCGAGACAGGTTTTAAACCAAGATATTCGTAAATTTGCCAAGAAGGAAAATTGGAAATTGATCTCCGGTTACGACTTTGGAGGCTATGCAAAGATTACGACGGAATTGGTAAAGTTCATAAATAGCTTTAAGGCTGAAACAGGAATTCCCCTAGATCCCGTTTATACGGGTAAAATGCTTTTTGGCATCATCGATATGGTCAGGAAGAATCGATTTCAACCGGGAACTGCGATATTGGCTATCCATTCCGGCGGGCTTCAAGGTATCACGGGTATGAATCAAAAATTGAAAAAGAAAAAATTACCATTATTGGATATATGATAAGGAAAATAAGCCTTTTGGCACTCTTGGGTCTGTTCGTGTTCAGTTGTAAATCGAAGAAAAAAGTTACCTACGGTCAAAAAAACCGCACCTACGAGGTAACGGTGAAAAAAGAAGGTGGTGATGAAAACCCTGAAAAAGACGCACTGAACACTTTGCCCGAGGATGACGGCAA
Organism: Aggregatimonas sangjinii; assembly: GCF_005943945.1. GTDB lineage: Bacteria > Bacteroidota > Bacteroidia > Flavobacteriales > Flavobacteriaceae > Pelagihabitans > Pelagihabitans sangjinii. Next base: position 373,744 of record NZ_CP040710.1, read on the forward strand.
ATTTGTGCGCTATGAAATCGGTTCCGTCGATGCCTATATCGACCTGTTTTCCGAAACCGCGCAATTGGAAATGAAGGCCTACGGCATTCCTGCGAGTATTACCTTGGCACAAGGCTTGCTGGAAAGTGGGCTTGGCAAAGGGGAACTCGCATTAAAAACCAATAATCACTTTGGAATCAAGTGCCATACCAACTGGACGGGAGACTACGAACTACACGACGATGACGAGAAAGACGAATGTTTTCGAAAATACAACCACCCCATGTACTCCTATCGGGATCATAGTGTCTTTCTGTCCACCCGCTCCCGCTATGCCTTTTTATTTGAATTGGATGAGGATGATTATAAGGGATGGGCCAAAGGCTTGCGAAAAGCCGGTTATGCCACGGATAAAAAATACCCTCAAAAATTGATTTCCCTGATCGAACGTTACGAATTGTACCAATACGATACACAGGAGGGCTCTTCTGCGCGTCAGAAGGAGGTTGAGGTACTGACAACGACTGATGGAAGCACGGGCAATTCCCGAATCACCGCGGAAACCCCAGCTGAGGTAACCTCCGAATCCGTCAAGCCGATTACACATGTGGTCGTCAAAGGGGATTCACTTTGGGCGCTTTCCAGAAAATATGGGGTAACCGTAGCCCAATTGCGCAAACTGAACAATATGTCGGGCAACGGACTCTCCATCGGACAATTATTGGTGGTTAAGCAAAGTAGGTGACCAAGACGGTAAATCGAAGATGCATCAACTAGAATAGGGAAGCATTTCTAAAATCCCTAGATTATTTTACCCATTAAAAATACGTTTCCAGAATGATATACCAACGCAGTAGTGCCTTGTTCGCCGAGGCGAAAAAAGTGATTCCCGGTGGGGTAAATTCCCCGGTGCGGGCGTTTAACGCTGTGGGCGGCGACCCGATTTTCGTCAAGGAGGCCAAAGGGGCGTACCTTTATGACGAGGACGGCAATCGCCTTATCGATTACATCGCTTCTTGGGGTCCGATGATTTTAGGGCACGCCTTTGAACCCGTAGTAAAGGCCGTTATTGAAAAAGCCAAAAAGGGCACCTCCTTCGGGATGCCGACCGAAATCGAGACCCAATTGGCCGAACTAGCGGTCAGTATGGTGCCGAATATCGATAAGATCCGTTTTGTGAATAGTGGTACCGAAGCCTGTATGAGTGCAGTACGTTTGGCGCGGGGATTTACCGGAAAGGATAAGATTATCAAATTCGCGGGATGCTATCACGGGCATTCCGACTCGTTCCTGATTCAGGCGGGTAGCGGCGCCGTTACCTTTGGTGCACCCAATAGCCCCGGAGTTACCCAAGGCACGGCAAAAGATACCTTGCTGGCGGAGTATAACGACTTGGCAAGTATACAAACTTTGGTAAAGGCCAATAAAGGAGCAATCGCCGCTATCATCATCGAACCTGTGGCCGGGAATATGGGCTGTATTATCCCAACGGATGAATTTATTCAAGGGTTACGAACCCTTTGCACCCAAGAGGATATACTTTTGATTTTTGATGAGGTGATGACCGGTTTCCGACTGGGAAAAGGGGGTGCACAGGAAGTACTGGGCATCGATGCCGACATCCTTACCTTTGGGAAGGTCATTGGAGGTGGACTCCCCGTAGGAGCATTCGCTGCCCGTTCGGAGATTATGGGCCATCTGGCACCCGAGGGTCCCGTCTATCAAGCGGGAACGCTCAGTGGTAATCCCCTCGCCATGAGTGCAGGCCTTGCTATGCTTTCCGAATTGAATTCAAAACCTGAAATCTTCAACAGTTTGGCTCAAAAGACCGAATACTTGCATCAAGGATTCGAGAAGGTATTGAATGCCAAGGGAATTCCGTTTCAGATCAATCGATTCGGGAGTATGTTATCGGTACATTTTACGGAGGAGCCCGTTATTGACTTCGCCTCTTCTGCCAAAGGGAACAATGAAACGTTTAAAAAATACTTTCATGGTATGCTCGATAAGGGCATCTATTTGCCGCCCAGTGCCTTTGAAAGTTATTTTCTGAACGATGCCTTGAGTTATGCCGATTTAGACGAGACTATTTCCGCCTTGGAAGGACTATCGTTGTAGGTACGCCATCATCCCACTTCGCTTTCACCAAAACCGGAGCCGTGTGGCAACGCCGGTATCAGTTTATACTTCGGTATCTAAACGGTTATTTCACCATCTGTAATTTCCCAACCCGCTAGGAAATAGAATGAACAGGATTTTCTATTAGGTGTATGTATTTCAAAAGGTTTTAGAGTGAATGGGCATCTTAGGTCGCCATCTATTTTTAATTAAAAGTTTTCCAATAGACCGAACACCGCCCTAAAAAGCCCTGACATCACATAGGTGATTTGAGATGTTTCCATATGTCTTGGGAGCATCTTGCCAACTTCTATTTCTTCTTCTGGTTTAAAAAATAGCGGTTCACCTCGTCCGAATTGGCTTCTATAATATCCGGAAAACCATCGTTATTGAGGTCGGCAGTAATGATGTCATAGGTGTCAAAAGCCTCATTGGTCAGGGAATAGGCTTGCCAAGTACTACCCTTGTTTTCATTTAAGAAAACGAAATTAGGACTTTCCGAATTGCCGACGATGATGTCGAGGTCGCCATCCACATCGAGGTCTGCAGTCTGAACGGCATAGCTTTCCATTTTTGCACTATCGAACACTACCGATTTTTTAAAAGGAGTGGTTGTATGACCAAAATACACAACATTTGGTTCTCCGATATTCGCCGTAATGATATCCAAAAGTCCATCACCATTCACATCACCCGCACTTACCGAACGGGTATTGTCGCTCCCCGTGCCAAAGGCGATTTTCTCTGCGAAGCCCAACGCACCATCATTGAGATAAACATAATTGGGTTGATCGTCCCGATTGGCCAAAATCAAGTCGATATCGCCATCCCCATCCACATCCGCCGTTTCAACATCAATGGTAGAATCGCTTTTATTGCCAAAGTCAAGCGTCTTTGAGAAACCGCCGGCGCCGTCGTTGAGACAAATTTCATTAGCGCGCCCTCTATTGGTAATCAAGATATCGATATCGCCATCTTGATCAAGGTCGGCCAAGGTCAGGTTTCTCGTTGGGGCATAGGCTTCGCCAAAAGAACCTTTGCGTGTAAAATTACCTTGTCCGTCATTCAAATAAAGAGAGTTGGGAGCCATATCGTTCCCAACGGCAATATCAAGATCTCCATCATTATCGAAGTCGGCCAATTCGGTAGCATAGGTGGTTTCCCGAAGGCTGCCCAAATCTCTCTCCACGGTGAATATCCCTCTTCCATCATTGATAAAAATTCGATTCTGTCCTGGCCAATGCCGACCATTGGCGACCAGAATATCGGTATCGCCATCTCCGTCAATATCCCCACTGGCTACGGAAGCCGTTCGTTCTTTGTAGGTTCCCAAAATTAGGCGCTCGCTAGTCTGCAATGCAATGCCCTGTCCGATAACAGAAGTGCAAAAGGCAAAGAGCATGATGCTGAATAGTAGAATGGTTTTATGCATAATAGGATTGAATTTCTTTTTTTATATAGTGGTAGCACTAAAGTATACTGATTTTCAAAAAGTCAACGATTGAAGGCCGACCACTTTTCAAGTATCGCTTTTTCGCGAAGCAGTAGCGAACCTTCTTTTAACTCGAAAGAATTTCTTCGCTGATCGCTCAATGCATCCGACACCCACCAATTATAGGTGTCCCGAATGGTCGTTGTAATATCCCTAAAGGTCAATCCGTTTTGAATGGCTTTTTGATTATCGATCCGCGCCGACCCATAATTGTATCCTTCGGGCATGATCCAGGGGACGATATGATGGATTCCTTGGTCTTTTAAAAATTGGTAATTATCGATATAGACCGGTTCTACAGTCACGTCGAAAGCACCCTTGGCGGCATTGATAAACTCGGTCATCGTTTGCGGATTTTTGGGTCCGACGGCGTTAAAGACACCGGATAATTTTTCCTCTGCACTGCGAATGGTCCACTCTGCGACATCCCGAACATCGATGTACTGTACGGGATCATTCTTTTTGCCAGGAACCATGATTTCACCTCCTTTGGAAAGTCGTATTGGCCAATAAATAAAACGGTCTGATTTGTCCGCCGGGCCGATCATATAGGTAGGTCGAATAATAAGGGTCCGATCCGCTCCAAAAGCCTTGATCGCTTCGATTTCGGACGTCGATTTCATTACTCCGTAGCTATACTCCATTTGGAGTTCCTCGTTTCTCAAGTTCCCCGGCATGGTGGTCAATACTTCGGTAGTCTCGGTAATCCGATTTTCCAAATAGGGGTAGTAGACTCCTGTTGATGAGGTGTAGATGTACAATCCAACGCGGTCTTTTAATAATGTCGCCGACTTTTTCGTCCATTCCGTTTTATGGCCCGAATTGTCGATAACGATATCCCAAGTTCCGGTTTCCAATGCTTTCAAATCGTTTTCCCGGTCACCAATCAGCTGCTCTACTCGGGTAAAAAGCTTTTGATGTACGGTCGGGCGGTACTTTCCCCTGGTAAAGGTGGTAATGGAGTGGCCACGCGAAAGGGCATAGGCTATCTGATGTGGACCCAAGAAACTGGTGCCTCCCAAGATGAGTATACGTAGCTTTTTGGGCTGCTGACTTTTCAGAGCTATCGATGCCTTTACGTTCGTATTGGCAAGCACAGGCTGCAGGCCAAGAAAGGGTAGGGCCAGCCCGAACAGGGTGCTATTTTTAATAAAACTCCTTCTTGTTTTTTTCATGGTCGAAGAACTTTACGCGCTTGAATTACCAATGGTATGCACTGCGCGTAAATGGTATGCTATGAATTTCCAACAAAAAAAGAGAATTCCCAAAAATAAAACGGAGCGGCATTGGGGCCGCTCCGTTTTATGATGTAGGTTAAAAAAATTGGGGTACTGTAGGTTAAGGTGAATTGGGTTTTGTTATAGGGTATGCGTTCCATCACTATTTGGGGTAGTGGCGGTCTGGTTTTCAATGGTATTGATTTCTTTTTCCATGCTAAGTTCCTGAGCGTCCATTTGGTTTACATTGTAGTAGGTTAATGCAGCTATAAAAAAACTGGCGAAGTACAGAGAACTCTTTATTTTGTATGACATGGTGTTTGTTTTTGTTAGGACCAAAGTACTTCAAGAAGCGGTCGCGCCGTACCATTTGTTGTGAAAAGAACGCTTTTTTGATGTCAACCCTGCTTTTTTTGTGGTGTGTTCCGTAGCGTAGGCCTATATCAAAATATCGGCCTCGGGCAAAGCGTTAGTTTTTTTCGACAAGCAACATGGCCTTCGGCAGATCAGTCGTTCTGCATCCAGTCAAAAAACAGAAGCGCAATCGAAATATCTACGGACATTTGCCCATATGGTCTTCGATTGCGCTCAGGCTGACAAGGGCCGCGATTACTCCCGCGACATGTGTTTTCCTTTTTTTCCTCCTCTTTTGCCTTTCTTGTGCTTTCCTTTTCGCTTGGCCATTTTTTCCCAACGTGCATACTGCTCGTCGGAAAGTATCTTTTTCATTTCGGCCTTAAGGGCGATTTGCTGGTCTAAGCGTTCGGTCTGCATGGCATAGCGCTCATCGGCCGTTGGTTTGGCACCCTCTTCGGATGTTTTGCGGGCCTTGCGCGCTTCCATTTGGGTTTTGCGCATTTCGGCTTGACTCAGATTCAGGTTTTGTACCTGTTCCTGTTGTGCAGCGCTAAGGTCTAAGGCCAAGGTCATACGCTTGGTATGTAGGGTCGCCATTTGCTCCGGAGTGTACTCCGATCGTTCGCCTTTCTCTCTCTCCTGTGCAACGGTATGCAGGCTTATGAATGCCATTGCGATAATCAATACTTTTTTCATCTGTTTAAAATTTTAATACTACGGTACCGTAGGTTTGTTTGTGTATCTATGACGGGGAAGTATGTAAAAGGTTTAATCGATGATGGTCCTCCATACGTTAGGAAATTATGATTTTGGTCGTGTTTTTGGTGTCGCTTTTGGTTGGATTGTCAATTGGGAAATTTGGAAAACTCAGCAGGAGCTGAGTTCATTACTCGACAGGTAGAAAAGTATCATGTTGGGAAATTGTAGATCGTGGAGAGGTTGAGGTTTTACGGATAAACTGCCCAAAAGGATGTTTTTCGCGGATATCTCGCACTGTTTTTAAGGAAATTTTAAAACAATAAACACTTCCAAGTAGTAGTACTTTACATACTTTAAAAAAAGTGGTTTATTTTTTGAATGTCATGTTAAATTTCTTTGCGACACGGGACTATACTTTTTGCAGGAACCACTTTTGAGTCCAGTTATCTTTTCCAGTCGTCAAGTCCATAATAAATATCCCCTCTGGTATTGTCAACGACATGTCCTTGAGTGAATCGGAAATTATTTTTGGGTTGTATCATATCATTAAATAAGGCCATTTGAATAGAACAAATTTCTGCATCGCTGTATCTCACTTGTAATCCATCAATTATTTGCCGCCCGAAAGAATATGGTATCATTTTATGATTTGGGTATCTATTTCTAATATTATTTTCAAGTAATAAAAAGTCTTTTTCAAATTCTTTAAATGGTGAACCCGTTACAACATTTGCAATGTGGTAACCCTTGTTACCATCTTTTTCATCCAATATCCTTGTTGAGTCCAAACCATATATTGTAAAAAAGTTCCCGACAAAACTCTTGGCAAAATGTAGCTCCTTTAGGTGAGTACAAGTTCCAACTACATTTTTTTCGATGATAATAGAAGAACTGAAGCATGGTGCTTGTCCATATGTGGTGCCAATAATTTCTTTTTTCATGATTTTTTTAAGCTCATCTGTATAATCGGTCCATCGATTTTGAAAGTTATTTTCGTCATGAATATTGTCTATGATAATATCTTCAAGTTTTTTCAGTCCAGAATACTCATAAAATATTCCGACGCCATCTCCTTGTGGAATTCCGATTGGATAGAAAGATTTTATTCCTTCGTAAATCTCCCAAAGGTTGTATGAGTGGGAATTAAAGTTAAATTTTTCCGGGTACATTGATTTGATTTTCAGTTACTTTTAATATTCGCAAATAATGATGGTTAAGGATATACCACCAAATTAACCAAAAATCAATACAATACTGTAGAGGTGCTTTCAAACATGTAGAAAGGGTCAACAAACGAATGAAATGTTTATGGCTTTTCGTAAAAGGTTAGAACAAGGTTGACCCTAGGCAAATAGCCAAACAAAAAAAGGGTATCTGAAAAGTATAACCTAAACGTCATTACGAGCAAAGCGAAGTAATCTGTCTGTCAATACCAACGAGTTACAGATTGCTTCGTGCCTCGCAAAGACGGTTGAAAATACTTTTTAGACACCCTCTTTTAAATAGCGTAGGTTGTGCTAAAATTTAGGGTAAAGTAGGTTGTTTTTGTTTTGGGGTATCGCAGGCTAATAGGAATTTGGTTTTAATTGAGGTTCCCTAGACCGTCGCTGTTTGGGGTAGCGGTGGTTTGGGTTTCGATTTTGTTCATTTCGTTTTCCATGGCAAGTTCCTGGGAATCGGCTTGGCCTACGTTGTAATACGTTAGTGCGGCAATAACAAAACTTGCGAAGTACAGGGAACTTTTTACTTTGTATGACATGGTGTGTGTTGTTTTTTGTTAGGACCAAAGTACTTCAAGAAACAGCTCGGCCGTACCGTTTGTTGTGAAACAAGTACTTTTTTGATGCCTATGACTGCTTTTCTGTGGTCTAAAAGTCAAGGCCGTGAGATTAGCCCGAAACCGAGGTAGATAAAGCGTTCGTTATCCTCGATTAGGAGCATAGGGTGAAGCACATAAACCTCCCGAACGGTAGGTTTTCTAATTTGAAGGTCATGCCATTAGGTGCTTCTGGTAAGACTTTTATGGCTGAAGCTGTTTTACCTGCCACTCTCCATTTTCACGTTCGTATAGTCTCCTATAATGAAATCGTGTCTCTTTGAACTCCATAAATTCGATACGTGTGGGATTGATTGAAAATCCACCCCAGTTTTGAGGTCTGGTAATTTTGGTTTTGTCCGAAACCATTTTCAAAACACGCTTTTCAAGTTGTTGCGCATCGTAGGTTTCTTTTCCTTGTTCGCAGATAGTCGAAACAGCCTGGGCATTCACGTGGCGGTCGTTAAAATAGTTGTCCGCAAGTTGTTCCGATATCTTTGTAGCTAATCCCTGAATTCTGATCTGTCTTTCCGTTGCTGTCCACCAAAAGGTAAGTGCAACATGTGCGTTGTTTTCGATTTCAATTCCTTTTCTTGAATTTAACGGACCGGTGATAATCAAACAATCCTCAACCAATTTTTTAAAGGAAACGAATCTTGCGTTCGGAAAATTATCCAAGCCTATGGTGGATAAACAAACAGCAGTCGGGATACGGACCTCGGATACTTTTTGTTCTTCCTCAAACCATTGGGAGAAAAGGGATAGTGGCTGGTGCAGGCTTTTTTTGTTGTACATCGACATTTCTTTCCTCGGAAAGTTAACAAAATAAAGGGTTTAGCGCTACGGATTTTTATTCGAAGTTCAATTCAAAAGTATCGCCTTGTTGTGGGGCTTACCTAGAATCGAATGGAGCAATAATTAGTAGGGTGGTTACGCTACCAAAAAGTTTGGAAAGCGGTTTGCCAGGTTTGGAAAAATAGGCAATAGTGATACCGACTATAAAAATGATGAAAAACATAATTGGTTTTCTTCATTTTTTTTGGATTTTAATGCTTCCACTATCGATTTCGTGGCCGTTTAGGGTATAGGTCAAATCTTGCCCCTTTAATGCAAACCCAGCGCGCATTACCCCATCGATGCCCTGATCGGAGAGTGCGACCGTATAAAAACGGTAGATATCGTTCGGGAGAATGGTTGCAGTCAATGCGGTCGGCTGACCAAGGTACTCATCTAAAAATGATTTCAAATCCAGGCCGTAATCGATACGATGTTCTTTTTCAGGCGTAGGTTTGTCAGTTGGCAAATACAACGTAAAATCAATACCCGGGGAAGAAGGTACGGTAAAGGAATTCTCCGGGAAACGAACTTCTAATTCCAAGTTAGATTCCGTTTCGTTGGTTATGGCAGTCCAAAAGACGACATATACGTATTCCATACCGCTTTGTGGATCGGTGTAGCTAAGGCCACCTTTTGGATAACTGTTTTGTATGGTAATACCGTTGTTGAAGGAATCGGTATACCGATATTCGGTATGAAATTCTTGCCCCATTCCTAAGAATGCGAATAAAAGGAAAATAAAAGCAATGGGATATTTCATAAAGCGTTTTTGCTTTTAAACTTATAAATGGAAAGGTAAATAAATAGTGGCAATCTAGGCGGCTTGCCATCGAATACCTTTCTGGTATACTCTAAAGTTTTCGTAGCTCGGTCTTGTATCTTTGCAGTTCAGGTTCCTGATTTGTTTTGGCGATGTGGATGGCTTTTTCATACCACTGCCTCGCTTCGTTGATTTTACCAATTTTTTTATAATAATTTCCTTTGGCATAATGCAAGATGGAAGCCTCGGGAAACTTCTCAAAGCCTAATGCCAAAATATCAAGTGCATCTTCCGGCCTATCGTTGTCCAAATAAAAACTTGCATATCTACCGAACCATCTGGCCTGTCTGTAATAGTCCTTTATGAACATTTTCCCATCGGCTTCACGTACCAATGCCTCGAATGTTTCAAAATCATTTTCCTGATGTGCCTGCACCAAAAGGTAGTGTTTCGTATCGAGGTGAATCGCTTCTGAAATTTGATATCTCTTGCCGCGATTTTGGTAGTGTTTTTTAAGGCTTTCTATACCTCCAAAATCCGAGAACTCCTGCATTGAATGAAATCTGATTGGACCGTAGTCCTTGAAAAATAGTTTCAAGCCTTCATTCATAGTAATTAAAGGAGTGGTATAATGGTTTTCCTTATTGGAAAGATGGTAGGTCCACTGTATTTTTTTAGTAGGATGCTTTTGAAAAAGGGAGTCCAAGGAAAATAGTGAGGCGGTCGCCCAGTTTTCAACGGTTCCTAAAGCTGCGTAAATACTTACGTCATGGTTTAGGCCGTTTTTCAATAAACTGTCTACCTTATTCAGTCGGTCGGCAGAAATATGCGTAGGACTGGCTAAAAGCAAACCAGTAAACAGATGGGGTTTGGTGGCCAATAGTTGCACTCCGAGCCCGGCTGCCATTTCCCATCCAAAATACATCCGCTCATCCAATGTGACATAGGATGCATTGATTTCAGGAATCAGTTCGTCTTCGAGGAATCGGATAAATTTGGAAGCCTCCGAATCAAACAACTCCCTTCTTCGCACAGCATCGGTTTGAATACCGACAACGATGAATTCCGGTACGATTTCTTGCCAAGCAAGATTTTGCTGAAAGGCGATACCATTCAAAAAATAACGTTGCGCATCGATAACATAGAGCACCGGATATTTTTTAGAAAGTGTCCCATAACTTGGTGGTAAGTAAATTTGGATGTCCCGTTCCTCTCCTAAAATATCGGATTGTAGCACACTAGATTTCCCATAGCCGTTTTCATCTTTCGTATTTTGTGATACCATCTGTTTACCTATGAAAATAATAAGCAATAGAGGAAAAAGTTTCGATAGTTTATATTTCACGGTGTTCACGAATATTTTATGGCAGAGCTGTTGTGAACTAAGATAGTAAAAAGGAGGGATGCGCTCAATTTTTGCAAAAACGTCATGTACGCTCGGTCATCGTACCGGGCACAAAGGAGCCGCATTCCAGTCCTATGGATTCCTTACGAGTGTTCATTCATTTATTCCGACCAGGATTCGTTTTCGACTTTAAGTATTGATTGTACGCGGGCGGCTTCTGTATTTTTATCGTCATGGTAAGGCCGACTGTTCTATGTGCTGAAGTACTAGGAGAGTGGTAAGATGTTAATTCTTTTTTTGAAGCTGTGAATGATCGTTCAAAGGACATCTACCCCTTGTCCCTAATACTTTTGTCGGTGCCGCCATTTTCATATAATCCTTGCAAAGCGGTAATTTCGCCCTCTTCGGATAAAAACCGTATTCTAAAATTGTCGAGACCCTTAAGAATAAATTCATTGGTACTATACGGTCGTATTTCATAATTTGTTCCACCGTCGCGCTGATAGAATAATTTTCCCTTCTCGAATACAACCTTTCGCGGGCCATAAGAACCGGCATAGGATTTTAATGTTTTAGGGTCTACGTTTACCGGATCGGTCTTTAATTTTAGTTCGGCAAGCGGCCATTTGTAGAAAGCTCGTAGCCGTTCGTCCGTGTTGTTCTTTGTGAGTAAGGCCAAAGCCTCTTTATAGGCTACGTCCAAGGCGTCCGCAGCGGGAACTTGAATATGTGGACTAACACCGGTACCCTCCCAATTGGTTTCGGTGATCGGGTTGATGGCCCTGCCAGTGGGTACCCAAACCATAAATCGGTCGGTGGCCACGAGGGAACCACCGGGATGCGCGCCACCACCCGTAGTTTCACCAACCAGGGTAGCACGTTCCAAATGTTTTAAGTTATAACTGAACTCCTCGGCTGCGGAGAAAGTCCCACTACTCGTCAACACATAAACGGGTGTGTCCGGACTGCGCGTGCCACTAACGTGCGGTAAGGTCCAGGTTTGGGAATTGCGATTAGACGGTCGCCAAAAGAAATTGTTCAAATGAACCGGGTCGCTTTCAAAGAGGTAGCTCGTTATGAGTTGAATCATTGCCGGGCTTCCGCCCCCGTTATAGCGAAGGTCGATAATGATGGCATCCGTATTGCTCAAAAAATTCATGGCGGATACCGCCGTCTCTCCAGCGTATGCCACATTGGAGAAACTTCGTAAATCCAGATAACCGATATTTCCGGTCATAATTTTAACCTCCTTAAAGCCAAAATTATTTCGTTTCATATTGTCTACGGAGCGCTTCAGGTAAGCAAGACTATCCTCGGGAGTAACCGCTTGTCTTTGCTCGGCTATTTGGCCTGGTGCAAAATAGACTCTCAAATGTTTGTCGTTACTGATGGCTTGAATATCGGCCGTTAATTTTTCGGCGAATTCCTGGGGATCTAAAATGGTCGTATAGTCGCCATTGCCCAATTTCGATGCGATACTGGAGACCATTTTCTCCGCAACCTCCGGAAACACATAGTTTGTATGAAGTTTGCTACTTATAGAATCGACCACGGTTTGCTGTTCCGTAGCGGTTAAGGGTGCTATTTCTTCCTGTGCGTTCAGTTGGGTGGTATGAAGCACGAAAAATGAGATGGTGGCGAAGGCGAGTTTCTTTATGGTTTTCATGGTGTCGTGTTTTTTGAACAATTGGATCTGATTTTTCCTAAAATGGTTTCCAATTGATCGATTTCCTCTTTTGTGATTCCTTTTAATGATGAATTTCTATTGCGGTGAATTATGGGAGGGAGGATTCGCAACACCTCCTTTCCTTTGTCTGTAATCTCGAGTTTGTATCGCCTTCTATCTTCGGGGTTCATAGCGCGTTTCAGGTGTTTTTTTTGAACCATATTATCGATCATACGGGTCATCGATGCATTGTCTTTGAACACGAGTTCCGCGATTTCTTTCTGATTCAAATCGGGATGCTCATTGAGAAAAAGCAGTACCAAACCCTGGTCAATGGTCACATTATCTATTGCCGCGGTAATATTTTTTTGCGCATATTTTCGGTATTCCTTAATCGTACTTTCTATGGCATGAAATATGGTTTCCGACGGGAGGGAAAGGTTCATTTTATTTGTATTTGATGTAAATATAATTGATATATCAAATAAATAAAAGTAATTGAACAATTTTTCCCTGCTTCTTTTGCTTTACTTTTTTACCGCAAGGGAGATGGTCAAAAATTTATCATTTTTCTTTTAACCATAAAGTATAGAACGAGTTGATTTTCGTTCTGTACGAAAATGGGTTGGTCTTCATTTTTAAAGAAGACTACAAGAACAGTCTGTAGGAGCCGATGGTCTTATTTTATTCCTCCAGTTGTTGTAATCGGTTAAGGGCATTCTGGTTTCCGGGATTCAATTCCAAGGACTTTTTGAAGTATATCCTCGCATTCGTAGTGTCGTTCTTGTACAGGTAAGCTTCCGCTAAACTGTCGTACAAATTGGCCGATTTAGGATAAAGATATATCGCCAGTAAAAAGACATTGATGCCTTGTTCTGTTCTTTCGGGGTCAAAGGATAACCACAATCCCAGGGAGTTTAACATACCTTCCTCCAATTGCAGTTTTGGATGTTCGGCAACCGTTTTTTGGTAGAGCAGTACCAAATCTTGATAATCCTGATGCTGCGCCAAATCATTATAGTCTTTGTAATCGAAAACCTTTTCATTCGATTTTTTCATCGTTTTTGAAAGCAGACTTTCGGGAAAACCATTTTCCTCCGGACTATTTTCAAGGTAGGTCTTGGCCTGTTCATCATTCTTTAGGGTAGCATTTAAAAATTGTAGAACATGCTCGGAAAGCAGTTTGTAGGAGGCCATAATTTTGGCATCGCTTTTATCCTGCCTTTTATCCCGATTGGCAAAGAGAACACCAAAGGAACTAAAATACGCATGGTTAAGATCGTGGAATCTGTAGCTATAGGCATTGCTATTCGTGATGGAATCATACATTCGGAATTCATAGTTCAGCTCCGCAGGAATTTTATCACTGGTCAGAACTTCTTCCGGAATCTCCTTTTGGGCAAAATGCACGTAGGGAATATCGAAATTATCCAGGTTAAAGTATGGTGACTTTGCCAGGACGGCGTAATTGTAGCGTTCCGTCCCATCTAAGCTCACCAGCGCATTGACTTTTTGATTTTTCATGACCGTAAGGGTATTGGCCACCCCACCAAAACTAAAACCCATAAGGGCTACCTTATCGAAATCGATAAAGTCGTATGTGTATATTTCCTGTAAGAGAAGTTCCACATCCCTTGACTGCGTCTGCATATCCTTCGCCGTTCCTCCTTCGAACCATCGGGTATCCGTTCCTCTTGAAGGTGATGAGATGACGACGAAACCATTGCTTGCCAGGTATTCGAATAAGGCAAAATTCTCTATGGAGGAGGCTTGGTAACTGGGCGCATACACCACGACCGGAAATTTTTCGTCCAAAAATGGTGAATTGGAAAAAGCGCTCGTTTTTTCGGAAAGATGGGCTTGATTTTCAGGGGTATTCCACAAGTACGGAAACCAGTCCAACAAAAACGCATTCGGTAGGTTTTCCCATTCTTCCTCTTCCTTTAACACCTCTAAATACTCTAATACCGTTAATTGCTCCGATTTCCCTTGCACAAGTTCGGTCGGATACCACAAGCTGACAGGAACCGGGCGGTGAATACGTTGATTGTTATACGCATTATGTACACGGTAGGTTCGCGTACTATCGATAAGAGTATAGTGCTTAAAGCCCACCTGGTACGCCCCGTTTTTTAAATCAATTTGCTCTAAGGAGGTCTGTCCCGTTACAAACGAAACCTGAAAAAGTACTACGGCTAGTAGAATTGGTGTTTTCATTTTCGTGCAAATTTTAAGGATGCGGTATTGCAATGCTTGCTATCTAAGGGCTGGTACGGGCCTTCTAAAAGTAGGATATCAGACTCTAATATATTAATATCCCATTTGGAAATCGATGTGCAGAAGGGCTATTTCGAAATTGGGATAGCTATTTTAGGGCCTTGCGCAACGGTTAGTTTTGTTGTAACACGTTATTTTTCGAAGTCACCTTTGTTTGCTTTTATAAACTTGATTAGCAGATTCGGTAAATCATCAATTTCCCACTCTCCAGATTCCTTATTTGGTCCATAAAATTTTGTATCCAGAGTATTCCAGTATTCAGAAGACTTTTTACTTATTAAATCCAGGATTTCGCTTCTTTCGTCTCGACCTTCGGGAACAAATCCGTTTGGAAATTGGTCGTTCGCTTTTTTTACAACTCGAGCGGTTTTTATCGCTCCAATTTGTTTCAAAGCGGTTACTGTTTCCATAGCATAATCACCGCTTGAATTCCAGTAAAATTGATGGAATCCTCCGTTGTTAATTTCTCGTTCTAGGTTTTCAATAATTAGCAGAATTCTTTGAGAAGAGTTGAGTTTTTCTATTTCTTTGCCATACTTCGATTTTTTGTTCAGATAAGTGTCAATTTCCATTACAATCATATTTTCTCGTTCCAATTGCATTACTTTTTCCAAATCGAATTTGTTTTGAGAATTACAATTTGTAAAGAAAATAGTTGATAGAAATAATAGAATTTTCCGCAATTTTTATTGGTTTTCTACAATGTGTTATAACGCAACGCTAAGTACGACATCTGCGATAGCAGCTCTCGAAAAACGAGTAAATGGGCGATTCGTGGCGTTGGCACGTAATTTTATGGAAATATAGTGAAAACCTTTTTTGGATTTCGATTGTGTTCGGAATAAAATTGGGCGGTTTTTCGGAGCGCAGCGAACCCTTGAATACCTTTAGAAAACAAAGAGCATTGTATGAATAAATTAGATACCTATCTGTAGGCAGGCAGGAGTACCTGAGACCCAAGTAACGGAGGCTGAAAACCTCCGCAGGTGCATTAAAAGTTGCCATTTTCGGCCTTATACCTTATGTAAGGGGTGATGGGGCCATTCTAAAAGTAGGATGAGCGCCCCCGCTATACTAATATCCCACATGGGAAACGATGTGCAGTAGGGGCATTTCGAGATAGGAGTATTTTTTTTAAGACCTTGTGCAACGGTTTCGATTATTGTACACCGTATTTTACCATTGAATTTCTCTCTTATCTCTGAAAAACTTACCGGTCACGAATTCATCTTTTTGCAGGGCAATCCAAATTATTGTTTCTGCTCCTTGTTCTGGGCTTTTGGTTGCTCCACTTCCTCCCATATCAGTTCGTACCCAACCAGGGCAAACGGCATTTACAGCTATGCCATCATTTTTAAGTTTTGAGGCCAACTGAAGTGTTAATCCATTTAAAGCTAATTTAGAAATACTGTAACCAGGTGTACTGCCTGTCTGGCTTGCCAAGCTGCCGCCACCACTACTGACGTTTACAATTGAGCTATTTTCTGCTTGTTTTAAAAGAGGTAAAAAGCTTTGGATAGTTTGCCAAGGTCCTATCACGTTGGTTTCAACTGTTTGACGTACTTCATCCAAATTTGCAGTTTCTACATTTTGCCAAGTATCATAATTGATGCCAGCGTTGTTTATTAGAATGTCAAGTTTCCCGAATTCCACTTTCGCGAAAGCATAACAAGCATTAACACTTCCATTATCCGTAACATCCAACTGATGATGAACTACATCACCGTATTCTGAAAGCTGACTGATAAAATCATTACTATTTTGCGAGTTTCTACTGGTCGCAATTACCGTGATGCCTTCCTGAAGCAATCCTTTGGCTACGGCAAAGCCAATTCCTCTATTCGCCCCTGTCACTAAAGCTACTTTATCTCTTATCCTTAAATCCATAGTTTCAATTTTCCATTGAAGGAATCCTAATAAAAAAGGTCCCCTTCCCTGATTAAGTTTTAATCGTCAAAATTTGTGTTTACGGCAGTTTCTCTCCAAGTTTCCAATTCAAACAGCAATTGCTCGGCGTTTGTTTTGATTGCTTCAACAGCATCTGAACCAAGTTGTAGACGTAAAGGTGTATTCTCCGACCTTAAAGCTTTATCAATAACCCTCGCCGCTTTATAGGGGTCACCTTCCTGTGTACCATCCATACCCTTTGCAAATTCCCTGGTATCACCTACAATGTCGTCGTAAGCTTTAATTTTAGGCATATGCTTTAGAGCGCTACCAGCGAATTCCGTACGAAAGGCACCTGGCTCCACTATCATGGTTTTTATTCCGAACGGTGCTACTTCCTGAGCCAATGCCTCTGATGCTCCTTCCAAAGCAAATTTGGAAGCTGAGTAGGCACTAAACCCACTGAAACTCATATTTCCGCCCATGCTACTCATGTTAACTATGGCACCGCTTCCTTGTTTTCTTAGGTAAGGAAGAACCTCTTGTGTTACAGCTACGGCCCCAAAGAAATTGGTTTCCATCTGATTGCGAAACTCTTCTTCTGGTGTTTCCTCAAGGGCGCCTACAATTCCATATCCTGCATTGTTGATAAGAACATCTATTCTTCCAAATGTATCTATTGCTTCATTTACACGTTGTTTGACCTGCTCACGACTTGTCACATCCATCGAAATGGCTTTGATTTGCTCTGGTGCAGTCGCAGCTAACTCATCTAATTTTTCTTTTCTACGTGCGGTTGCTATAACCTTGTATCCCTTTGATGCCGCATATTCTGAGATGGCTTTACCGAAGCCCGAAGAGGCTCCGGTGATAAACCATACTTTGTTATTATCTGTAGTTTTCATTTTCATATTTTTTAATTAATTGTTTAAAGGTTCGCTCTAAAGTGTCTGGCAAGTTCTGTCACAGACTTCTCGATAACTTCTTCGTTATCATAGAATTGGTCGTGTTGATATTCATCCATCCATACTGCTCTTTTTTTGTCATTACGGATATTTTCAAAAGCAGTTTTAGCACCATCCGGCAAAAATTGTTTTTCGCTACCTATCATTATTGTAGGTACTGTAACATCATTTGAGGAAGCGATACCATCATAGGTTAACCAAGGTTCCCAGCTCATTACGGCAAAATTATTCGTCCAAGGGGCTATTGCTCCTCTTGACTCCAAAGCATAATATTCAACAGGAAAGAACATAGCTGCTTCCATATTTTCTGGTTCGTAGGCAGGAACGTATGCGATATCACCAGTGGTTGCAAAGTCTTTTTTGGCATTTTGTGCTTTTTGAATACGTGCGTTTGTACCTTCATCACCACCATAAAACAATTTTGCTGTTTCAGGTGTCATCAGCCAAGCTACAACTGTACCTAAAGCTTTAATACGCTTATCTTCTGCGGTGGCTTGCATCATATATGCTCCACTAGCACACACTCCAACACCACCGATTCTTTCATTATCTACGTACGGTATTGTTTGCAGGTAGGTGACTGCATTTTTAATGTCTTCTACCTTGTCAGCGTGGTTTTCAAATTCTCTGGGCTGTCCTTCACTCTCTCCAAAATATCTGTGGTCAAAGGCTAAGGTAATAAAGCCATTTTTTGTTAATTGTGCCGCATATAGCCCTTGCATTTGTTCTTTTACCGTTGTCCAACTACCATCAACAATGATTGCTGGATAGGTTTTGGTGTCGTCAAAATTTGTGGGTAAGTAAAGGTTTCCTACCAAGTTTAGTCCTTCTGAATTAAAGTTTACTGTTTTCATCTCAATTGTATTTTTTATGTTTAAATTATTTTGCGCTTTCGCGAAAGCGACAACTATAAAAAGCGCGATTAATGTGATTTTTGTTTTCATAACTATTTGTTTTAATGATTATGATACAAAAGTACAGGTAGTGTAAGGTGCGGTAACTACACAATTCAAAGCGTGAAGTATACAATTCAAATACAGATGGGAAAAATGATTTTTTTTAGCGTTTTCTGAATGTGCTAGGCGTTAGTCCTGTTTGCTTTTTGAAGAATTTCGCAAAGTGATTAGGATAGTTGTAATACAGCTCAAAAGCGATTTCCTTTACCGATTTGTTTGTATTGGAAAGTCGTGATTTTGCCAAACTTAGAATGTGCCCGTAGATGAGTTCGGAAGCTGAATGTGAGGTAATTCTTTTAGAAATTGAATTAAGGTGGTTAGGATGAATGGATAAGTTGTCTGCATAAAAACTTACTTTATGCGGCTCGGCATTTTCAAAGCCTAGCTCTGGTCGAAAACTTGTCTCTATTAAGTTTTTAAATCGACTTATTACGGCAATGTCATTATTCCTCTGTGTAAACTTTAGATTTTTCTTTTGAGACTGATTTTTAAACATTCTCGCTACTCTATACAACAAGGACCTCGTATAGTTAAAAACGATGTCTTTCGCAAATTCCTCATCCTTGTGATGTTCAGCCAATGATTCTTTGAAGATATTTATGAAGGTGTTGGTGTCATCTTTTGCGATTTCTAAAGGAACTGTATTATCAACCATCAAAAAAGGAAAATCTTGTCCTATTCGTTTCCTATGATTTTCTCTTCTGAAAAAATCTTCTGTGAACATAATATAGTATCCTTCCCAGTCTGGTAGAATTTCCCAATGCGCAATTTGGTAGGGTGAATTAAAGAAAACGGTAGCTCTCAAATTCTTAGTAGAATAGTTACCTGTTTTAGCATATCCCGAACCATCTAATTTTAAAGCTAATGCATAGAATTCGTGTTTATGAGCTCCCATTTTGTGATGCACCGTTTTCATATTCTCTTTAAAGCTGCGTACATCACAGTCAGTCCATTTTGGCGGACTAATATTTATGCCTTTACAATATTCTTTTAATGTGGAGAAATGTTTCACTTAGTTTGCTGTATGCTGCATAATGGTTTCGGCTATGATAAGTAGGGCAGGTTATAGGCAGGAATCTTTCCGCCTAGACGAAGGGGATACTCTTAAATACCCTATTTGCTATTGCCAATGTGCCCGTTGCACAAGTTAGCGAAAAAATCAGTTTAGAATCATTGCCGATCGGGAAACTGGTTGTAACTTAAGATATGGAACTGAGTAAAGTTTATCAGAGAAACTGTTCTCCCATTTCCAGTCAAGCGACTCGGGTATGAGCCTTCTAAAGGCAGATTATCTGCTTCTATCCCACTTGGAAATATATGTGCAGCAGGGCTATTTCGAGATCGGGATAGGTTTTTTTTGGATCTTGTGCCACGGATAGTGTTGTTGTTAGGCAGTTTTTTTAGAGCTTATATCTTTTAAATCTTTTTTCGAACATAGTTTTTAAAAAGTTGTTTTGAAGATAAACATCAGTTAATTCCCAAATCAAGTCCATCATATCCTCGTCTTCTTTGATAATCCCTTTTCCTTTGTTTTCGGGAATTTCGCCTTGTGAATAAATATATTTTCGGTCAAGATTACCATTGATGTATTTTTCAAAGTAATAAGTATCAGAAATGTCTGAAATCATAAATTGTATAATCTCGCCATCAAAGTTTGAGATGTCATAAACCTGTCCCAATTCTGTGATTATAAGAGTTCCTGTTTGGGTTTGTAAAATATCAACCGTGTTTTCGTCCCGATAACTGCTAGTAGCTTCCTCAAAGTCTATTTCTCTACAAAAAGTAAGCTTGTTGCCTAAAATGCTTTCTAGGCTTGTCTCGACTGGTTTCCTTTTAATGAGTATTCCTGCAATGTTAAATTCCACTTTTTCAATTATTTAAGTTCAGAAATATCTCGATAAATTTTATTTTCCTTTCCAATTAGAACAGCTAAATTGTTATTTAAGGCAATGTTTAAAACATCTTGCTTTAACTTTTCTAAATTGTTGTAATCTATGTCTATAACAGCAATATTTTCATGCTCTTCAAATATCAGGTAATTTCCCCAAACCATTTTATTAGGTATTTCAGGAAACCGTGATTGGATTCGTTTAATTACTTTTTTTATATTTGAAGTTGATTCTACTTTATTTTGTTCCAATTTCTTGCTGATTTCAATCCACGATTTAGTGTCTGAATCTACAAGAATATTCTTTTCCGCAATGATTATTGAACCTTTCATTTTTGCGTGTATTTTCTTTTGAAATAGCTACAACGGGGTAAGTCTTCAATTGATATACAGAATGGCTATTTCGAAAGAGGGAAAATTGTTTTAAAGTATTTTGCAACGGTTACTTTCGTTGTGCATGGTTTATTCCACAATAAATGAAAGTTCATTTGATTTGACCTTAATTTTATTGTCAGTTGGTTGCACCGTATAACCTTTGCCATCTTTATTTGGAATATAAGTTTCAAGAAAATCTGAATCACTTTTAGATATAAAATATATGAATTCACTCGGGCCTATGGTATGTTTTCCTTTGCGTTTAGATACTACTTTTAAACTTAATAGTAATGTTTTTATATACCATGAACCATATAATTCTTCCATTATTCGCCCTTCACCAAAAATATCATAATCTAAATCTACTATTTCAAAATCACTATTAAGTTGGTCTTCAAGTTTTTCGTTTCCTGATAATTTGTATAAGTTGGTTTTTACTTCAAAACGTAGGGTATTATCTCTCCCTTCCACCTTCGGCGGCGATACTATACTATCGATTTTAGTTGTCACCTTTTTAACTTTATAATACTTGCTATACTCATATAAAGAAAAACCTATGGTATCTTTTTGTTGATACTTATTCTTATCAGAGACTAATTTTAAAATTATTTCCTTTTCGGTAGCCATGGGTATTTTGTCAACTACTTCTATATTCATAGGATTGGCAGATAGCACTTTGTCTTTTGTAAAACCTTGAATAGTTGGTAATTCAAGTGTTCCTCTTTCTTTGGGAATGATATAATTATAATACTCAAGATATTTTTGTCCATCTCTTTCTTTTTCTTGAATAGAAGGGAAATCATTGAATTCAAACCCGTTAGTACTCGGAATAGAGATGCTATCCTGTTGACTTAAATTTCTAAACAAAATGGTAATCGAATTAGTTTTTTTTATTTCCATTTTGGGCTGAACGATAACAATAATATCTTCAATGGCTTCTTGTCCCTCACAACTAACGGCTATTAACAATATTGATAAGGTTATTAAAATATGATTTTTCATTTTTATTGACAATCTTAAAAATTATGCACAACAATTGTATATCGCAGCTAGTCACTATATCCCACCAAATTAACCAAAAATCAATAGAATATGATAGGCAGCGGCCTGTAAAGATGTAGAAAGGGTTACACGACTGGAAACGTTTACGATTTTGAATACCATTCAAATGAAACCGACCCACGGCTAGTAAGCAAACAAAAAATGGGGTGCCTTAAAAGTATACCCAACGCGTCATTACGAGCAAAGCGAAGTAATCTGTCGGTTAACACCAACGAGTTACAGATTGCTTCGTGCCTCGCAAAGACGGCTGAAAGTACTTTCTAGACACCCTCTTTTAAGTAGCGTAGGTTGTATTAAACTATAGGGTAGTGTAGGTTGTTCAAATATGCTTTACTGTAGGTCGGTTGCGGCGGCCTTGTTTGGGGTAGCGACCGTCTGTTGTTCCACCTGGGTAATTTCTTTGGCCATGGCAAGGTCTTGGGCGTCGGTCTGGCCTACATTATAATAGGTAAGGGCAGCGATGACAAAACTTGCGAAGTATAGGGAACTTTTTACTTTGTAAGACATGGCATTTGATTTTGGCCCTCCACACGGTGAGCAGGTTTCTTATGTCTAAGATAACTCAAGAAGCGCTTCCCCAATTTCACTTGTTGTGAAACCGCCCTTTATTTGATGCCAAAAGCATCTTTTTTGTGGTGTGGTATTTTGTGCGCCCGTTTTACAACTGATTTTAGCGGGCTGAACGGTTTATTTTCTTGGATGGGGCGGGCATTAATTAGGAACTCTTTTGCTTACAGGTGATCGAAGACCGAAAAACAAAGACTGAAGCCGGAAGACTTCAAAATAAATATTAAAATATGTATTGCCTAAGAATTATGGTTCCCGTTCCAAATTCCACCGTAGGCCCCCATAAAACATCTCGCACCGCGCTCGGTGCACCCAACATCGAACACCGCGCACCATGCACCCAGCATCAAACATCGAACACCGGGCATCCGACACCACGCATCCAACACCCACTTACCCGTTCGGCTCCAAAATCGTCGTGATACGCGCTGCGGCATCTTCCAAATGGTATTTGCTCATACTGTCGGAAGTTCGCGCCACGGCATTATTGATTGTTCTTCGAAGTCGCTTTAGTTCTGCACGAGCAACGGAACGAATATCGGACTGACTCGTATTTACGACCGTACTTTTTTGGTAGCCTCCAAAATCAGGCGCCTTTTTCTGGTTTTCCGCGGTCATCAAATAGGCCAAGCGGTCAATATGCGCTTTTTGGAGATTACGACGGTAAGTGTCGATTTTCCTGCCATTACGCAATTCGGACCAGATGCCGTTGCGTAGGTCGGCCATCATGTCCAATAGAGTATAGGCCTCCGCTCCGTTGGCAGTCTCGTTCTCTATCAAGCGGGCCATCTTGCCAAGGCTCAACATATTGTTCAGGGTACGTACCTGCATTCCGCGTACGCGATCTACAAAACCGGAATACTCCGTTTTACTAAAGATGTTCTGGTCCAACAACCACTCCGGAGTATCGAACAATTCTTCCTGTAGAAACTGCATGCAGTTTTCCTGATGTGCCTTACTAACGTAAGTATAGACCGCACCGTCTTGGTCAGAAGTCTTTTGATACTCGTACACGCCCCCGATATTGTTGGAGACATGTCCCATATAGCGGTTGAACTGTGAAAGTACATTTCTGTAGAGTTCCTCCAGATCATCATAATTTTTCCCGTCCTCGGCCGTCCATTCCTCCAATTTCGGTACGATTCGTTTTAAATTGGCGATACCGTAGCGGCTGGCCTTTATCGCATCGTCGCCCAGATCCTCTGTCTGGGAACTCGGGTCGACTACATCGCCAACTTGTTGGTGGCCAAAGCGATACATGGGGTCACCGGCATGTTCCAGAATCCAACTATCCAGAATCTTTTTCTCTTCCTTTGCGGTCTTGTCCAAAATAGGTTTGTAGCCCCATTGAATGGCATATTTGTCGTACACGCCTATATCCGGCATCAGGGCCACGCCATCGTCACCGGGTTGTGCGATATAGTTGAAGCGCGCGTAATCCATAATCGAAGGTGCGGTTCCGTATTTTTTGGTGAAAGCTGCCGAACGCAGCGAGTCTACAGGGTAGGCAACACTGCTTCCCATGTTATGGGGTAAGCCCAAAGTATGGCCTACCTCGTGCGACGATACAAAACGAATGAGCCGACCCATCACCTCGTCCTTAAAGGCAACACCCTGAGCCTCCGGATTAATGGCCGCCGTCTGTACGAAATACCAATTGCGTAAAAGCGACATGACATTGTGGTACCAATTGATATCCGATTCCAGGATTTCCCCACTTCTTGGGTCGCTTACGTGTGGCCCGTTGGCATTCGGAATAGGCGATGCGAGATAGCGTACCACGGAATAACGCACATCTTCGGGCGACCATTCTGGGTCTTCTTCTATAGAGGGCGGATCTTTGGCGATGATGGCATTTTTGAATCCGGCCTCCTCGAAAGCGACTTGCCAATCCTCGATACCGGCTTTGATAAACGGTACCCATTGTTTGGGAGTAGCCCGGTCTACATAATAAACGATCTGCTTCTTGGGCTCTACCAATTCGCCCCTCTTGTATTTTTCGATATCCTCGTCCTTTACCTCCAAACGCCAGCGGTCTAGAAAAGTAAGCGTTTTACTCTTCTGCGCATCAAGGCCATAGTCTACCTGCCCCCGCGCGAACCATCCCACGCGTTCGTCAAAATACCTTCGTTTCATGGGGGTTTCGGGCAATAAAATCATCGAATTATTGATCTCGACCGAGATAGACCCTAAGCTGCCGTTGCTTGGCGGTTCCTTCGCGAGGTAGGTCTTTACATGGCGTGCTTCGATATTCCTCGGGTAGCTCTTTATCGATTCGATGTAGCTTCTGCTTTCATCCAAACGGCTTACTTTGTACCGCTTTCGGTAGAAATCGGGCATCCCGATGGCCAATTGATCTTTTACCAAAAAATCGTTGACCTCGATGACCGTTGCAGGGTTCAATGAGTCTTTTTTAAAGGCTTGAATATCGAAAGCGAACAATACCGGCTCGAAATTCGAATTGACCACCGCCTCATGTACAGGTAGGGAATCGGCCGCCACAATATTGTAGGATACGACCCGTAGCAATACCTTTTTGGGCTTTTTCTCCCAGCGCAGGACTTGTGTATTGATTTTTCCCCCACCGAAACCGATGCCGTTGGCGGTCTTTGAAATACGGGTGACCATCAACATCTCTTTGTTGAATAGCGAATCGGGAATCTCGTAATAGTGTTTGTCGTCTACTTCATGAGTGGTAAAAAGGCCTTCGTCGGAAACGGCCTCTTTGGTAATAACCTTGTCGTAGGGTTTAATTTTGTCTTTTTTGGCGTCCGGTTTGTCACCCGATTTTTCCGTTTTTTTATTTTTCTTTTTGAAGATCTGCGCCTCGGCGGTAGTAGCGCCAAGTAATAAAAAGGCCAATAGCATCTTGGCCACGAGTGTTTTCGACATATCGAACGTTGTTTTGGTTTGAACTAAGCCGCTAATTTACCGAAAATAATGTGTTGCGCCTTGTTAATGAAATCATAAGGCGTTGCGCTATATTTGTGTAGCGGATTTCCTATTTGAGCTATGAGTGACATCGAAAAATTTTTAACGGAGAAGAAAGTAAGGCCTACTGCCATGCGCATTCTTACGTTTCGCTTTATGGCACAAAAGAAAACGGCGATTTCACTCAGCGATTTGGAATCCTTTTTTAAAAAATCGGACCGTACTACCCTCTACAGAACCCTAAAGACCTTCGAGGAAAACGGAATCGTACATCAAATCAATGACGGCAATGGAATTCCCAAATACGCGCTATGTCGGGACGGCTGCGATCATCAGGTACACAACGATTTGCACTTACATTTTCACTGTAAGCGATGTGAGGAAACGCACTGCCTTACGGAACACTTGATTCCACAGATCAACCTACCGGAAGGCTACTTGGTTCAGGATATGGATTTAGTCGTTAGTGGCCTTTGCGACAAATGCACTTCCATTGCATAAGATACACCCGTATTTTCGTGTCCTAAGTTAATTGTATGTGCGCCGAACATGAACACGACCATGCCCATGGTATCTTGGGAAAAAATACCGAACTCTACTTTGCCCTCTTAAGTGGTGCTACACTATTGGTCGGTTTTCTATTGGAAAAATTTACCGACTTCGACGGGAATATTTCATGGGGCTTTTATCTGGCGGCTTATTTCTTTGGAGGTTATTTTGTATCGAGGGAAGCCGTTACTGAAATTTCCAAAGGGAAGTTCGAAATCGATTTTTTGATGCTTGTGGCCGCTATGGGGGCCGGATTTTTAGGAAATTGGGCCGAAGGTGGCCTGCTCTTGTTTCTTTTTAGCCTTGGGCATGCCTTGGAACACTATGCCATGGGGAAAGCGCGAAAGTCGATAGCTGCCTTGACCGAACTTGCCCCTAAAACGGCTTTGCTCAAGAAAAAAGATGGCTTTTTGGAAGTAGGTATCGAAACCCTACGCTTGGGCGATACCATAATCGTAAAACCGGGGACAAAGATTTCGGCCGATGGTTTTGTAGTTAAAGGGCAAAGCACGGTAGACCAAGCCCCGATTACGGGCGAAAGTATCCCGGTAGATAAAGTACCGGTGGCACGGCCGGACTTAGCTTTCGAAAACCCAGACGACATACCCTCCGAAAGCAGGGTCTTCTCCGGAACGATAAATGGGAGCAGTACCTTAGAAGTGACCGTAACCAAGATTGCCGCCGACTCGACCTTGAGCCGTTTGGTGACTATGGTACAGGAGGCACAACAACAAAAATCGCCTACCCAATTGCTGACCGATACATTTCAGAAATACTATGTGCCTGCGGTCATCGCCTTGGTCATTCTATTGAACTTTGCTTTTATGGTCATCGATGAAACGTGGAGTGAAAGTTTTTACCGCTCGATGGCGGTATTGGTCGCTGCGAGTCCCTGCGCGTTGGCGATATCCACACCTTCGGCCGTTTTGAGTGGGATAGCCCGGGCAGCTCGTGGGGGGGTGTTGGTCAAAGGAGGTCGGCCCTTGGAAGATTTGGGAAACCTGACCGCCTTGGCTTTTGATAAGACGGGTACTTTGACCGAGGGCAAACCAAAGGTAACGGATGTCATCCCCTTGGGCGAGGGCGATAAAAACGACTTGTTGAAAATTTTGGTCTCCGTGGAGAAACTGAGCAATCACCCTATCGCAAAGGCGATTGTTCGCGACGGCCTATTGCAATTGAACGGAGCGGATTTCCCGGAAGCGGATAGCCTTGAGGAAATCCAAGGAAAAGGTATCAAAGCCAATTTGGATAGGGAAACCATCCGTATTGGCAATCTAAAAATTTTCGAGGGAGAGACCATCGATCCGGCACTATTGCAACGGATAAGTACGCTTGAAACGGAAGGAAAGACCAGCATGCTCATTCAACGCGAGGGCGATTTTATCGGAATCGTTGGTGTAATGGACGTTCCTCGCAAGATGGCAAAACCTACCTTGTCCAAACTGCGCCGACTCGGAATCAAAAAGATGGTCATGTTGACCGGCGATAATCAAAAAGTGGCAACAGCCGTAGCCGAGCAGATCGGTATCACCGAAGCACGGGGTAGCCTATTGCCCGAAGAAAAGGTAGCCGTAGTGCAGGAGCTGATGGCAAAGGAGAACAAACTTGCCATGATCGGGGATGGTGTAAACGACGCCCCGGCAATGGCGCACAGTACGGTGGGTATTGCCATGGGCGCTGCCGGTAGCGATGTGGCCCTTGAAACTGCCGATATCGCGCTTATGGCCGATAAATTGGAAACCTTGCCCTTTGCCATTGGTCTTAGTCGAAAGGCGAGTGCCATCATCAAACAGAATCTCTGGATCAGTCTGGGCATGGTGGTGCTACTGATTCCGGCTACCCTTCTCAACTGGGCCAACATTGGCGTGGCCGTCGCCTTCCACGAGGGATCTACCTTGATCGTGGTTTTGAATGCTCTGCGATTACTGGCATATAAAGAGAAGTCAAAAGGAATTTTTTAGGCGGTTTTTGTAACATTTACGATTTTTCGCAGTCTTATAAATAAGAATCATTTTTTTTGAATTAGTCAGGGATAAGGCTGTTCGCTTCCGCGGATGGCCTTATTCTTTTTAAAGGATGTAAGTACGTATCGAAAACCATGCTGGTCCGTCAACGGCAAAATGATTTTCTTTGAAGCGATTGGCACCACCATTTCCATTACCAAAAAACAATGATTTTGCGGTTTTGGGATGCTATCGCGATTATTCATACCGCCGAAAACATCGACGAACGGTATTCCTACAGCTTTTCGACTCGATTTTATCGAAATTTTTAGTGATAAAATTTCACATTGTTTTTTGCCTACTAGATGCGCTTGCGGTTTGAAAGTCATCCATTTAGCTAAAAAACGCCCTCAAAAATTAGCAAATTGGTAATTGACCCTATTTCTCGTAGGGCACTTCCTATTAATCCTACACAATAAACACCGTCCTCTGCGTTATATGCTCTCAGTACAATTAACCATGAATATTATGAATAAAAAAAATATGACAGTAGCTTTAACGATAGGCCTTTTATGTGTAAAAGGAGTCTTTGCCGGCGTACCCACAGATGAAAAAGGGGAACTGGATCTTAGTACTATCGTATATATCGAAGAGGAAGAAGTGATCGATCTCGGTTTCGATACTGCAGATTACCTCCCCGAAGATTTTGATCCGTACAAGGTATATTTCGATTTGAATTCGGTAACCGTAATAGCCGCTGAAATCGAAATCGATTTTGATAGCAAGGAAAACTTGCCTGCGAATTTTGATGCTTATGCCTATCCTACCGATTGTGAAAGTTTCAATTATATCGATGCCAATGATACCCTAGTGCTAGATTTTGATAGCACGAACCATCTACCGGAAGGGTTTGATCCGTATATAAAATAGTAAAAAAGGCAGTCCCCCTTTTTTGCTCCATATCTGAAACCCCTGCAGCTATTGCAGGGGTTTCTATGTTTTCAGTATTTCAAAATACCAAAGGAATAACGAATTGGAACATTAAAATGAGCAGGCCAACAGCGATAAGATTTAAAATAATGCCCACGCGGGCCATCTCGTGCACTTTTACATAACCGCTAGCAAAGACGATCGCATTGGGCGGAGTCGCCATGGGCAACATAAAGGCACAGCTACTGGCAATAGTGACCGGAATGAGCAGGTACAGAATCGGAATCTCCAAACCGATGGCGATACCCGCCACAACAGGGGCCAATACGGCGACCAGGGCCACGTTGCTCATGATTTCCGTCATAAAAAGCATCAAGAATATGAGTAAGCTCGCCATGACCAATATCGAGATATCGCTGGTCGCGATAGCGTTCGCAACCAAATCGACGATACCACTCACCGACATGCCCTTGGCAAGGGCGAGTCCACCGCCGAACAAAATCAGAATACCCCATGCCAGTTTCGAAGTGTCTCGCCATTCGATAATGAAGTCTCCTTTTTTAAGGTTATAGGGCAGCGCGAATAGGCACACCGCCGCAAAAATACTGATGATGGTGTCGTTTAGTTGTAGTGCCGGAAGGATGTCATTGATGAGCGCCCTAAAGATCCATAGGGCGACGGTTACCCCAAAAATATACAGCACCATTTTTTCTTTCCCACTCATGGGTCCGAGTTTATATAGCTCTTCGTTGATGACATCTTTGGAGGCGGTAAACTTCAGCTCTCGATTGGGAAACATCCATTTGGTCAAGACCAAGTAACTAATGGTGATCATCGTCACCGAAAAAGGGATGCCGATCAACATCCACTTAAAAAAGGAAATCTCGATATTGTACTCGTTTTCCAATAGGCCCACCATGACCATATTCGGGGGTGTGCCGATTACGGTCGCAATACCGCCGGCGTTGGCCGAAAAGGCAATGCCCAGCATCACGCTCAAGGAAAAATTCTGGTCGCTTTTCGTAAAGCCGTCGGCATCGTTTACCAGCAAGCCGATAACCGACATAGCTATGGGCAGCATCACCACTGTAGTGGCCGTATTGCTGATCCACATGCTCAAGGCGGCGGTAGCGATCATAAAGCCCAGCACGACCTTGTTGGGGGTTGTTCCCGTGAGCCGTATGATGTTCAAGGCGATGCGACGGTGCAAGTTCACTTTTTCCAAAGCCAACGCCATAACAAAGCCGCCAAAGAATAAAAACACGATGGGACTCCCGTAATTGGCGCCCACATCACCAATATCCATGACGTTCAACAACGGAAAGAGAATCAAAGGCAGTAATGCGGAAACCGAGATGGATACCGCCTCGGTAATCCACCAGACAATCATCCAAACCCCTACGGCAATGACTTTGTCGCCTTGCTCGGAAACCAATTCAAAAGGGAAGTAAAGGATGATGAAAAATAGTATCGGCCCAAGAAAGAGTCCTAATTTTTTGCTGAAGTGCATACAGTTTGGTCTTAATAGCTTCCATTTACCGCAACTTTGGAGCGGTCGGAACTGCAATTTTGCAGTTCTGGTTGAGGCCAATTGGTGAGCCCTAAGCTATGTTTTTTCTTTTGGTTTTGGAAATGGATTTGGGTCGTCTTTAATATTTTCAGCACACCATGGAGTTTGCCAAGCAGCATTAAAATACAAAGCGTGTCATAAGTTTGCAGAATGTTGGTGGAGAGCCGTTGTTGGGATGGCTACTTCGCAGGTTGTTCAGGGGTATGTAACAATCCGTTTTGGCCTAGTAAACGATAGAGTCGCTAGCAATCGGCGGTAGGTTGTAATTACCGTAATCAACAGTAATCAGACCATCTTTTAGGGTCTTCGCACCCTGAACATCTATTTTGGTACCATAGACATATACTTTTTGCAGCTTTTTAAATTTGGTCAATTTAGGCAGATGCTGTTCTTCAAAATCGGTATGCGTTAGATTGATGGATTTTAAATACTCCAAAGAAGCCAATTGTGCTATATTTTCGCCTGATATCGCGGTATTGTCCAATTTTAAAAGTGTCAAATTCGGAAGGGTCGCCAATTTTTCAAATATTTTATCGGTTACCTGGGTGCCCCCCAAATCCATAACTGCAATCTGTAGGGATATGGGTAGCAATGCATCAAAATCGGCATCTGAAAAGCTCGGATGATTGATGCAAGAGACTTTTAGGAAATTGGAAACCTTATCGATGGGGTCAACATGAATGCCAATTGCTTCAATGGTTTTGATACTATCCGCAGCTGCCGCGGCGACGGGCGAATCCGGATAATCATTGTCCGTCTTTTTTGGGAAAAAAGAGCGAAACAGTTCTTTTTCCAATCCAGATTGCGCGATGGTCCGGTCAAAAGGATGTCCGGTATCGATCCAGGCACTTACAAGCTTGATTTCTTCTTTTGAAGGTTGCTTTTTTCCTTCGGGGGGCATATGGTCGTCATTTTGCATCGGTAGTTTCATCCGCATAACCATTTCACTTTTTGAGGCGTTGTTCGTGACGAGTATCGCGCCGTTTTCGCCACCTTTTACGATTGCCTTTTCGGTATGTAGCATCAGTTCGCCCTTACTTTTCTTCGGATTATGGCAACTTACACAGGTATTGTTCAATATAGGTTTTATGACATCGTCATAAATAAGCGCTTCCTCCCAGGTCGCTTCGGTAAGTACGATTTCCTTTTCCTCGAATGTTTCAAATCCCAAAGCAGC
Source organism: Aggregatimonas sangjinii (assembly GCF_005943945.1). Lineage (GTDB taxonomy): Bacteria > Bacteroidota > Bacteroidia > Flavobacteriales > Flavobacteriaceae > Pelagihabitans > Pelagihabitans sangjinii. The sequence goes on from NZ_CP040710.1 coordinate 405,110, forward strand.
TTTGATAGGGTTGGGCAGCGGTTCGACCAAATAGTCCTCACCATGCGTAATGTTCCCGCCTAAATGCCCCGTAAAGGAAATCAATCCGAACATTACGAGGGTCATCACCATTATCGGAATGGTTTTGATGCGCGCAAATCTCTTGTTCGCTCCGATCCGCCAATACGTTAAAAAAGAAAAAACCGCTGTGGCTATTCCGGACCAAAGGTGCCATTTGACCGTCTCAAAGGCATAGCCTTCTCCCACGTATTGGGCGTAACCGGTAATACATGCTAAGATGGCACTATAACCACCCCAAAGAAAGACCAACGCGATGGCCTTGGTGAACTCGTTTTTTTTTCGATCATACCAGCGCAAGAGCAGCCCTAGGAGTATGAACCCGATGGGAAGGTGTACGATGAGCGGATGCAGGCGCCCCAAGAGTTGTTTCAGGATATCCATAGAAAGCTATCGCTAAGGTAAGCCAAAACCCATTATTTCTCTAATAGGTTTAAAAGCGTCATTTGGGCAGGGGAGCACATTATTTACCGATTCCCATTCGTTTTTTAATGGCGTTCATAATAAAGACATTCGCTTTCCATTGGTCGGCGACCGGCAACTTGGTATACGGTAGGGCTGGCATATAATAGGGCGGACCAAATTCGGTAGTGATGGTAAAGGTGCTATCGCTTTCTGTCCATTTTTTTTGAATGACCGCTTCCCAAATCGCCATATGTCGTTCGAGCGCCTTTTTCCATTCGGGAGCTTCAGGGTCATTCACTTGGGGTCCCTCGGAATGACCGACCCGTGCATGAATGTGATGCGACCGAGCGATCACTTCCTCTAGGTTGTTATCCTGCCGTTCCAATAAGGATTCATGAACGACCATCCAATGGCTTATGTCTAACGTCAGGCGCAGTTCGGGTATCGCTGCCAGATATTTTTCAGTATCAGGTAGATTATAGCTAAAACGACCGCGGTGGGTTTCATGATAAATGGATGTGCCGCTTTCTGATGCCACCTTGTTCGCCGCATCGATAAAGGCCTTGTTCTGCTCCATGGTAAAAAAATCGCTTCCGCTATGGCAATTGATGTACACCGGATTCCAGGAAAGAAGGGTGTGGAAATGATCCGTGTATTGTTTCAGGCTTTCCGCAAAAGGGATGGATTTATTCGTTCCGTTCAAGAAAGCGACTTTTAAATCGTACTTCTCCAGCGCTGCCTTCAATTGATTTTGACTTTCCTCCTCCGACGGAAACCAGATTTCGATGCCGTCATAGCCTGAGGCTTTCGTGCGTTCACAGAAGGCATCCCAAGAAACCGTTCGGCCCCAATCGGTGTTGAAGAATTCGAGATTTCCCTTTTGCTGGGAATAGGTGTTTAACGTAGCGAAAAGGAGTATGGCGAGTTGCAGTAGTTTTATGATCATCTAACTTTGTTATTTTTATTTTTTAAGCTAAAATCTCGTTGATGATTTCACCCTCCACATCGGTCAATCGAAATGGCCTCCCTTGAAATTCATAGGTAAATTCCTCGTGGTCGAAGCCAAGCAGGTGTAAAATGGTGGCATGCACATCATGTACCGATACGCGGCCTTCGATACCTGAGAAACCGATGTCATCGGTCTTGCCGTGGGAAGCTCCTTTTTTTATTCCGCCACCGGCCATCCACATGGTAAAGGCATCACCGTGGTGGTCGCGACCGAGATAGGTCATTTTTTTATTGCCACGGTTTTCCTGCATGGGTGTCCTGCCGAATTCCCCGCCCCAAACGATAAGGGTATCATCGAGCAGCCCCCGTTGTTTCAAATCCATGATCAGCGCGGTGATGGGACGATCGATTTCGCGACATTTGTTCCGCAAGCCCATATCGATAGAGCCTTCACGAACATTACCATGGGTATCCCATCCCCAATCGAAGAGCTGTACAAAACGAACACCATCCTCGACCAGTTTTCTGGCCAAGAGGCAATTGTTCGCAAAGGATTCCTTACCGGGCTCGACCCCGTACATTTGTTGAATGTATTCAGGCTCGTTGTTGATATTCATCACCTCCGGTACGGCAATCTGCATACGATAGGCCATTTCGTATTGATTGATACGGGCCAGGATTTCAGGATCGGCATATTTGGCATACTCTTCCTTGTTTATTTGATTGATGGCATCTATGGTGTGCTTTTTTAAATCGCGTGAAATGCCGTCGGGATCCTCCAGATAAAGAACTGGATCACCCTTTGAACGGCACTGTACTCCCTGGTATACGGACGGTAAGAATCCGCTTCCCCAAACACTTTTTCCGGCATCGGGCGTATTGCCGCCAGAGGTAAGCACCACAAAACCGGGCAAGTTTTGGTTTTCGGAACCAAGGCCATAAGTAGCCCAGGCACCAATGCTAGGTCGACCCAAACGGGCACTTCCGGTGTGCATGAAGAGTTGGGCGGGACCATGATTGAATTGATCCGTATGTACCGCTTTCAGGAAGGCGACGTCGTCGACCACCTTTTTAAAATGCGGCATGAAATTAGAGACCCAGTTGCCGGATTCTCCTTCCTGTTTGAATTCCGCTTGCGGTCCCAACAATTTGGGCGTTCCTTTAATGAACGCGAATTTTTTGCCTTCCAAAAGGGATTGTGGGCAATCTTGTCCGTTCAATTTTTGAAGCGCAGGTTTGTAATCGAACATCTCCAATTGGGAGGGCGCACCTGCCATATGTAGGTAAATGACCGATTTTATCTTGGGGGCAAAGGGAGGGGGCAGCGTTGCCAACGGGTTGAGATCCCGTTCCGAAAAGGTCATGGCCGTTTTGTTCTTTGGATTCCCCAACGGGTCACATCCCATAAAAATAGAACTCAAGGCCAAGCCACCGATACCTTGTGCACAATTTTTAATAAAGTGCCTACGGGTTTTGGCTTGGGTTTCCCGAGCCAGTTTCTCTTGGATCAATCGTGCTACTACGTCTTTCATGTGGCTTGCATCCTAATTTTAAATAACTATCAAACTTCCAGGGAATAGTCCCGTTGCTATTTTCTAACTTCTAAATTCTAATTCATGCTTTCGTTAAAAACTCATCCAGATTCATTATGGCATTGGCCACGATGGTCAAAGCGGCCAGTTCTGGACTAGGTTTATTTGGTAAATGGAAGAACGGTTCTGCCGCTGTTTCTTCATTATTAAATTCCAATAAGGAACTTTCATAGAGTTGTTTCAGGGCCGCTAATTTTGCCGGGCTTATTTTGGAGTAGGTGGCTTTCTTGTACCCAAAGGCGATGTTCTCTTCAGGGATTTTCGAAACCTGCATCCTCTTGGCTAACTCGTACGAGGCTTCTAGATAGACCGGGTCGTTCAAGGTGACTAGGGCTTGTAAAGGTGTGTTTGTAACGGTGCGCCGAATCGTACATATTTCCCTACTGCCCCCATCAAAACTTATAAAAGAGGGATAAGGACTGGTACGCTTCATATAAGTGTATACTGACCGTCGGTAACGGTCTTCCCCTTTGCTTTCTATCCATTTCGCATCGCTGTAGACCGTATTCCAAATACCCTCGGGTTGGGGCGGCATTACGCCCGGTCCGTACATCTTCAAACTCAGCAGGCCAGATACGGCCAGCGCTTGATCTCGAATTTGTTCCGCACTCAATCGAATTCTGGGGCCATGGGCATAGAGTTCGTTATTGGGATCTTTTTGGTATAGTTCAGGACTGTTCTCAGAGTTTTGGCGGTACGTTCCCGACATCACGATTTCTTTGATCAGTGCTTTCAGACTCCACTGGTGTTCGTTCATGAATCGCAAGGCCATCCAATCCAAGAGATCAGGGTGGGAGGGCGATTCCGATTGCGATCCAATATCCTCTATGGTAGAGACCAATCCGCGACCAAAAATCTGATGCCAAACACGATTGACCACGGTTCGAGCCGTCAACGGATTTTGTTTGCTCACTAACCACCTAGACAGCCCTAATCGGTCTTTAGGCCAGTCGGTATTCCATGTGTTGAGCGTCTCCGGAGTGGTGGGTTCGACCGTATCCGTTTTCATCAACCAATTTCCGCGATCGAATACCTGAGTAGTCCGTTTCATCTGTTCCGGATTCTCGATCATAATGGGTACCGTGGGTGTTTCAGTGTTCAAAATGTTGACCAATGTGCTGTTGATTGATGCGTACCCGGTTTCGTTCTTTCCGGGAACATCCTCCAAAAGCGCGACCCAATACAGATTGAGAATATTGACTTTTTTGCCCACGCCATTGTTGTCGGTTTCGATATAGAGGTCGAATTTTTCATCGGATTTTTGAAAAGGGATTTTGCCAATGACGTTGCCCTGGGTTTTGTTGACCGTGGTTTGTGCTAAAAGTTCCCCTTCGGCATTATTTTTTCGGAAAGTAAGGGTTGTTCCATTGACAGGTCCCCGGTATTTGAAGTACAATGCAGTCGCTTCTCCCGGTGAAACGGATTCAAACTTGCAGGAACCATCATCCCAAAGTACGGTCGAGGCATGGTCATCATAAGAGCCATTTTGAATATCCTTTAAATGGTGCGAGTTGTATACGGGTTCATTGTACAATAGGAACTTTTGATATTGTGCAAGCGTTTCCTCATTTCCATATTGCGCGATCCAAGCCGTTACTCGATCTACTTGTCGTTGTTGCTCTGGGGTATAAAATTTTAATACCGGGGCTTCGCTCGGCACATCTTCATCTCGCGTATTATCAAAGAAGGCCATGAGCTTATAGTATTCTTCATGCTTGAACGGATCATATGGGTGACTATGGCATTGCACGCATCCCATGGTGGTACTTTGCCAGACCTCGAATGTTGTGTTGACGCGATCGATAACCGCTGCCACACGATACTCTTCGTCGTCGGTTCCACCTTCGTCATTGTTCATAGTATTCCTGTGAAATGCCGTGGCGATAAGTTGGTCTACCGAGGGTTCGGGTAGCAAATCCCCAGCAAGCTGTTCTATCGTAAATTGGTCATAGGGCATATCGGTATTTAGCGCTTTGATTACCCAATCGCGATACTCATATATGCTTCTGGCTTGATCTTTTTCGTAGCCTTTAGTATCGGAATAACGTGCCATATCGAGCCACCAACTTGCCCACTTTTCTCCGTAGGTTTTCTGGGACAACAAACTATCGACCAAATTTTCGTAGGATAACTCGCCCGAATCAAACGCTGCGAAGAGGGTTGAATCGGGTGGCAGGCCTGTTACATCCAAGGCGACCCGTCGTGCGATGACTTCAGTAGGCGCGGGAGTGTTTGGTACAAGCTGTTCGCTTTCCAATCGGGCGGTAATGAAGTGGTCGATTTCGTTTTGGATGAAGTCTTCAGAGGCATTCGAGGTAAAACCCGCTTCCTGTGTGGGTGTCGGGACGGTTACGCTTTCCGGTAGCGAATAGGCCCAATGCGTTCCCCACTCCGCTCCTTGATCGATCCATCGGGTCAGCAAATCGATTTCCTCGTCGGATAGTTTTGGTTTTTCATAGGGCATGCGAAGTTCGGGGTCGTCTTCGTGCAGTCTTTTGATCAACTCACTCCCAGCGGCATTACCGGGAATAATGGCGGGTCTTCCGGATTTGGTGTCTCCCAAAGCTTCCTCTTCGAACAAAAGACTAAAACCTGCATTCTTTTTAACGCCGCCATGACAGCTGATGCATTTCGCATTCAACAGTGGTTTTATCTGGGTGCTAAAATCTACCGGGTCGGAAGATTGGCATGATTGCAGCAAAAGAATACATAGCCCCAAAGACAGAATTTCCCTAAAGAAGAATAGGTTCTTTTTCATATGATGACCATTTAACGCATTGCGCCGACCATCATAAATATATGAAAATTTAGCGTTCGATTTGACCTAGGAGGCTATTGTATAGACCTAGCCCAGAGGATGTGGGACACTATTTTGTCGAAAAGTTGGAAGGAGTTCATTGACAACTCCGGAGGATTGCGAAAACACCTACGACAAGTAACCCGATAATAATAGGCCATTTCCCTTTTGCTTTCGATTCTTCCAGTGCCCAACGTTCACGATGTTTTTCGTAAAGTAGGCTTTCTTCCTCCGTAAGGTTTTGCCCACTGCGCTGCTTCTTGATGATTTTCTGAAGCTGGAATTTTTCCAAGGTCGAAAGTTGGTCAAAATCCTTCCCTAACATGACTTATGCAATTAATGTCACCATCAATCCCTCATCATTTTTAGCGACTTTGGCCAGTTCGTTTTTGGTAAGTTCCTTAATCGCCTTATCCCACTTCTTATTACTTAGGGCCGATTGCGTTTTCAAGTCATTCAAGGGAAGTTGTTCTGCCTTTTTGAGGATGGCCAGCACCGCTTTTGCGTCATCACCGAGCTCGACTACTTTTGTAGCGGGCGCTTCAGGTCGCATCTGCGGGAAGAACAGCACTTCCTGTATCGAAGAATTATTGGTCAACAACATCACCAAACGATCAATGCCGATACCGATTCCCGAAGTAGGAGGCATTCCATATTCCAAAGCACGTAAAAAATCCTGGTCGATGAACATCGCCTCATCATCCCCTTTTTCGGATAATTTCAATTGATCTTCAAAACGTGCGCGCTGATCTATAGGATCGTTTAATTCCGAATAGCAATTGGCAAGTTCCTTACCATTGACCATCAATTCAAAACGTTCGGTAAGCGCAGGGTTATCGCGATGCTCTTTCGTCAACGGACTCATTTCTTTCGGATAGTCGGTAATAAACGTAGGTTGCACATAGTGATGCTCACATTTCTCCCCGAAAATCTCATCGATCAGTTTACCGACACCCATGGTGTCGTCTACTTCAAGACCAAGTTCTTTAGCGGTTTCCCGTAATTCTTCTTCGTCCATTCCGGCAACATCCTTGCCAGTGTGAATTTTTATCGCTTCCAAAATCGGCACTCGGGCGTAGGGCGCTTTGAACTCTATTTCATGATTTCCAACGGTGACTTTCGAAGTGCCATTGGCATCGATGGCCACCTTTTCTAGAAGTGCTTCGGTGGTATCCATCATCCAGTTGTAATCCTTATAGGCCACATAGAGTTCCATAACGGTAAACTCGGGGTTGTGTGTACGGTCCATGCCCTCGTTGCGAAAATCCTTTGAAAACTCGTATACCCCGTCAAAGCCTCCTACAATCAGTCGTTTTAGGTACAATTCGTTGGCAATACGAAGGTAAAGCGGAATGTCCAGCGCGTTGTGGTGCGTTAAAAAAGGGCGCGCCGCCGCTCCTCCGGGAATAGGCTGTAAAATGGGGGTCTCCACCTCTAAATACCCTCGTTCATTATAAAACTGGCGAATGCTGTTCGTTATTTTTGTGCGCTTGATAAAGGTTTCCTTGACGGATGGATTCACCACAAGGTCTACATACCGCTGCCGGTAACGCAGTTCCGGATCGTTAAATTCGTCATAGGTATTGCCATCAGCATCTTTTTTGGGCAATGGCAGCGGGCGTAACGCTTTGCTCAACATGGTGAAATTTTTTACCATTACGGTTATTTCACCGACCTGCGTCGTAAAAAGTTCTCCTTCGATGCCGATGATATCCCCAATATCCAGCAATTTTTTGTATACCTCATTGTACTGGGTTTTGTCTTCCCCAGTACAGATTTCATCGCGATTGAAATACACCTGTATTCGACCGGAGCTGTCTTGCAGCTCAGCAAAAGAGGCTTTCCCTTGAATACGGCGAGACATCAACCTTCCGGAAATCACGACCTTTTTCCCTTCCTTGTAATTGTTCTTGATGTCCGATGCCAAAGCATCTACAGGGTAAAGAGCGGCGGGGTAGGGGTCGATACCCATTTCCCTAAGCTTAGTTAGTTTTTCCCGTCGTACGAGTTCTTGTTCCGAAAGTTGCATAGTTGAGCTGATTAAGGCTGCAAATATAGCATATCGATAGTTTAATTTCCCATGAAGTGATTTGAAAATAGCGGTGTCGCATACTGCGGATGAGGCTCACGGCATGATGCTTTTTCTAGTCGAGATTTTATTCGGATAAGTGCGATCGCACGAGCGGAAAGAGGCGTTCGACAAACCTACGATAGGCTTCCCCGGAAGGATGCAAACCATCACTGGCAATCAGTTCAGGCTCTTCAAGCCCCATTCTAGTGATATCGGTAATATTGATAAATCGAATTCCGCTGGCAATAGCCGTTTCCTCGGCATAATCGTTATAGCGGTCAATATCACTACTAATCTGTTCACGGTCGGAGTTGGCCGAAAATGGAGTATAGGCGTAATCGGGAATAGAAATGACGAAAACGCTATTATTTTCTCCCTTGGCCAATTCGATGGCCTGCTCAAGAAGGGTGTTGAATTCGGTTTCGTATTGCGAAAACGGGCGGTTTTGAAATTGATTGTTGACACCTATGAGCAAGGTAACGATATCATAATCCGTACTGAGGGCTTGGGCCTCCATGGCATTTAATAAATTGTCGGTGCGCCAGCCGGTCGTTGCCAATATATCAACCTTAGTCTTTTTATCGAGTTGCTCATTCAGTTTTGTTGTGAGTTTCATTGGAAAGCTGGCCGAGGCGGATACACTTTCACCGATCGTATAACTGTCGCCCAAGGCCAAGTAACGTAAAGTCGCTTCTTTATCCTCCGGCGTGTTTATATCGGAAGCGGAACACGACACAAAAAGCCATAACGGTACTAAGAGATATAATTTTCTGAAAAGTAATCCATGCCCTGTCATGTCCTATTTACGAGAAATAAGGCTTGAAGGTTTTGTTCGTTATATACAACCGTTGACAAATATTGGCAAGACGGATGTTGCTTTATAAAAACGACTATCTCGCAATTAAACGATAGAGGCAAAGCACGAATAGTCAATCCGAATGTAGCGTTTTAGTGTAATTTGGGGTGTAGCTTTCTTCGGTAATTATTTTGGCCATATCTTTTTCCAGACTTTCAATGGGGCTCTCCACGATACGGTTCCACTCTTTTCCGTTACGATAGAAAATAAAGGTAGGTACCTTAATGATGCTGAGGCCCCATTCTTCGCCGGTCGGACTTTTTTTGTAGTGTTCCTTTCGCCTATCAAGGGCAACGATTTTTAGGTTTTCCATCGGAAAATCCAACGTTTCCAAAATTTTGATAAAGCGGGGCACCTCTCGCTTGCTGTCACCGCACCAAGTGCCCATAAAAACCAGGATTTTAAACGAATCAAGGTCTTTTTGATGCGATTTTAATTCTTTCTGATCAACTTCATAGGTCGAATGGTTCTGGCGGTACCAGTCCGCATGGGGTTCTACTTTTAGTACATCGACATCAATTTTTCCAATTAGGAAAGAGGAGCCGTTTTCAAGAGTTACCGTCTGGTAGTCGCTTTGCGCGGAGACAAAAAAAGGAATAAGTAGGATGATCAATACTTGAATGGTTCTCATAATTTTCGATTTAAATGAATACATCGAAACTCAGAAAAACATCGCTTTAAAATTCATCTTACCAGTTGGAAATAGGGTCTAGACCCCCGGTTGATTTTTATTATGCCCCAGAAACAGGGACTTGATTTCATCCCTACTGCTTACGTTCATCTTTTTGTACAAGTTGTTAATATGTGTTTTTACGGTGCTATGACTAATAAAAAGTTCGGTTGCGATTTCTTTATTGGTCTTATCGTTCAGGATACTGTCTACGATTTTCCGCTCTTGCACCGTTAGTTTGGCCAAATTCGGTTTCGCATTTTGCCGCTGGCTCTTGACGAATAGAAACAGATTAAGTAAAATGGAGAGTGTTAGTAGAGCGGCGAAAATCCATTTCCAAGGAAAACTTCCAGTACCGTTTAGGGCCCGTAAGTTGCCGTCGACCGCTATTTCATCGGCATACAATCTTGTGAAAACTGTATTTCCGTACTTTTTTCGGAGTCTGCTTTCCAAATCTGCATAATATTCATTTTGTGCAAGGTCCTTCAAATAGTAGGTGTAGGTCTCATTTCTACGATCCGACAGAAAATCATAGATATAGAGTTCGGCCAACGGTTCGTTTACTTGCCGTCCGAATCGCTGCAAGTGCTCAAACCACTTTTTGGTATTCAATTTGCGATTGGCAGCACTTCGAAAATTGGAAAAATCATAAACCATTTCCTCTTTGAGCCTATCTACCTGCAGTAAAACATCCGATTTAGGGTTGGTGGATGAAATATCGCAGAGCACCTCGTTGGCAAAAGTCTTCGGAAAGGTTATGGTATCGCGATTGTGGGCGATAAAGGTGATACTTTTTGTATCGCTACAGCCGTTAAAAACATGGTTGGCACCCAAACGGGAATCGGTGCAATTGTCAATATGAATCCTATAAATCCTATTTCCTTCCGGAAGATTACTGCCCTGAAAACGAAAGTACCCCAACGAATCGGTAACGGTTTTTCTGAAAATCTGCTCCATGTACACGCGAGATAACTTTCTGTAGTCTTCAATTACCGAAAGGTAGACTGATTTGTCAGAGGCACCTTCGGTAAGTTGTCCCTCAAAAAGATATTGGCCATGTAAGTGATGGCCAATGACCATAAAATAAATTAATAAGAATATTTTTTTCATGCTGTTATAAAAGTATGGGAAATTGTAACAATATGTTCTTTTTGGCGTCCAATAGGCACATCAATCAAAAATCAAAATTAAATGAGTGTTATTCGTGTTATATTAGCCATTCTATTTCCTCCGCTCGCGGTAATCGGAAAAGGGTGTGGTTCATTTCTTATTGTTTTGTTGTTAACGTTTTGCGGATGGGTACCAGGCGTCATCGCCGCTTTGGTCATTTTAAACAATCCGAATTAGTGATTAACCGGCTATTTGATTATCTACCTAGCAAAATCAACATAAATTTGTGATATAGAGCATTTTGCAAAGAACTTGGAACAACAGTATTGTTAGTTGGGTGTAGCCTTCCTTATTTTCGGGGGAACTGAGGGTTGGTCGCGCCCGCTAACAATTTTATACCTTTGTTGTGATGAACAAAATGGTAAGAGTAGCGGACTTAGGCCGCAAGGATTACAAAGAAACCTGGGACTACCAGGAACAGCTTTTTCAAGACACTTTAGCGATTAAAATCAAAAACAGGAGGGAGGATGCCGGTCTGGCAACCCCGAACCATTTCTTGTTCGTAGAACATCCACATGTATATACTTTGGGCAAGAGCGGCAATATTGAAAATCTACTGGTAGATGAGGCCAAACTTGCAGAAAAAGGGGCCAAATTTTACAAGATCAATCGCGGAGGGGACATAACCTACCATGGTCCAGGGCAATTGGTCGGTTACCCGATTCTCGATCTGGATAATTTTTTCACCGATATTCATAAATACTTGAGGCTGCTAGAAGAAATGGTCATTTTGACACTGGCAGAATACGGGCTGAAAGCCGAGCGGTCAAAAGGCGAAACGGGTGTTTGGTTGGATGTGGGCACCCCCTTTGCCCGCAAGATATGCGCCCTGGGTGTTCGGGCAAGCCGTTGGGTAACCATGCACGGTTTTGCGCTGAATGTCAACACCGATTTGGGCTATTTCGATTTGATGATTCCGTGTGGGATAAAAGACAAGGCGGTCACCTCCTTGAATAGAGAATTGGGTAAAACGGAAGTGGATATTCACGAAGTAAAACAAAAGTTGCTCCGACATTTTGAGACACTATTCGAGGCCGAACTGAAACAACAAAAAACCGAGGTGTAGCCTCGGTTTTCAATTCGTATAGATGCTGTCTTAATAGTCCAATCCTAGATAATCCATTACCTCATAATAATTACCGGTGTCTACTCCATCGGATTTCATTTTTTCCAACGATGGCGCATTGTTTTTACCTGAAAGGCTTGAAGGTGCTATGAGTACATAGCGCACCCGATGATTGGTGGGAGGATTGGGTCGTGCTCCCAAATCGTTTCCTATGGCAAAAGCCACGTATTCACCAACCGACATAGCATCATGTATTTCATACGTACTACCGACGCTTACGAAGGGAACAGAGGAGGCCGACGTACTGTTCGACGAAAATTGAACATAGCTCAATAGCGCATAGGAGTTGATGACCTCCTGCGTTATTCGTGCATCGGGAAGTTCAAAACGCGCTTCATTGTTTCCGTCCCAATTGCTTGGAAAGCTGAGATTGGTCCAGCTAGAGGCAATGACGTTGGCATTGCCATCGGCACCATCAGCACCGTTAGCGCCATCGGTCCCATTGGTTCCATCCGCGCCGTCGGCACCTGGAGGTCCGGCCGGGCCTTGCGGCCCTGGAACGCCCAAGGCTTCCCCATCTTCCCCAGCTGGCCCTTGTGGCCCTTCCGGTCCTTGAATTCCCTGTTCACCTTGCGGTCCTTGCGGTCCAATCGGGCCTTCGACTTCATCCTTATCGCAGGAAACAAGCATCATTGCGGTTGCCATAAATACCATTGTAACTAATTTCATTGTCGTTTTCATAATTAAATATTTAAATGATTATCGTTTGTTTGATTCTTAATGGAACTTATTTGGAAGAGGTTAACCTCAGGTTCAAAAAAACCGAGGTTTAGGCCTCGGTTTTCTATTCTTGAGCATATGACTAATCAATTCGAATCAATGTTCGAAAGTAATACTGCGTATTTGCGTAAGCGCTGTAGTGTGTCCGAAAGTAATCCTGGAAATCCAAGGCGACCCTTCTTCCCATAATACCGTTGAAGGTGCCGAATAGTCGTAGGGCGTTGCGGTTCCCGTTGTGCTGCCAAGCACCAAATCACCCGCTGTATAGGCTGTAAGGGTATAATCTACAGCAGCACCGTAAAACTCAATGATGACACGCCTTACCGGTTCAGCGAACGTGAACTCCAAGGGCACCCCGTTGCATGAGTTGAGTTGTCCATGGCGAGAGGTACTCAAAAAGCTAATTGGAGCACCATAACTTCCGGTCGCCAACATGGCAGGTACGGCATCGGCACAGTACGTGCCGCTGATTTCCGTTCTAATACTTTCGATTCCCTCCGCGGCTAGCGCTCCTTCGGAAAGCGTCCTCGATGCCCCTACATAATTGCTGAAATCGATAGTAGTCGGGCCATCACAATCTAAATCGAAAACGGCTCTTTCGGATAGGATTTCTTGGGGAGTGATAACTCGTAACTGCTGCCAGAAATCATCATATCGACTTCCACTTCCACCTAACGTCCAAGAGGTATTAACGGTTTGGGAACCGGCTTCGGTAAACTCTAGGGTCTCTACAGGAGCGGTAGCACCATCGCTACGCAACCAGGTATACGTGACCGTTGTAGGGCCGTTCGCTGTAATAATCCCTTCGAATTCGAATCTATGGGGGCATTCGCCGCTAACATCGTCGTCACCCAACACCGTTGCGGATGTGGTAATGGCTACTTCATCTTCCCCACAATATAAATCGAAGGTAGCTCTTTCTGAAAGCACTTCCTGAGGCGTAATCACCCTTAGTTGTTCCCAATATCCCTCGTAAGAATTACCGCTTCCGCCGAGCATCCAATAGGTAGTTACCGTTTGGGAACCGGCCTCGGCAAATTCAAGGGTTTGCTCGGGAGCAGTGGCACCATCGCTTCGTAGCCAGGTATAGGTAACCGTTGTAGGGCCATCTACGGTAATTACGCCTTCAAAATCGAATCTTTTTGGGCATTCTCCGCTAAAGGTATCATCACCTAGAACTGTTGCCGCTGCCGTTACGGTTACTTCGTCTTCCTCACAGTATACATCGAAAGTGGCCCTTTCGGAAAGTACTACCTGAGGAGCGATTACCTTCAATTGTTTCCAATAGTTCTCATAAGAATTGCCGCTGCCACCAAGCGTCCAGGAGGAGGTTACCGTCTTTGTACCAGCTTCCTCGAATTCAATGGTGTTTTCAGGGCTTGTAGCACTATCACTCCTCAACCATGTATATACTAAGGTTACCGGTGCGTCAACAGTAATTTCAGCTTCGAAATTGAATTTCTTTGGGCATTCGCCCGTATATTCGACTTCCCCTAAAATCGTTGCCATGGCAGAAATATTCACTACATCGTCATCACAATGGAGGTTAAACACAGATTTGTTGGATAACATTTCCTTAGGTGATATAACCTTAAGCTGTTGCCAGTAGCCCTCATAGGAGTTGCCACTTTCGCCCAATGTCCATGAGGTATTGACCGTTTTTACGCCCGCTTCGTCAAAGACCAACGTGGTTTCCGGGGCAATAGCACCGTCGCTACGCAACCATGTGTAGGTAACCGTCATGGGGCCATCTGCTTTGATTTCACCCTCGAAATCGAACTTTTTTGAGCAAGGACCGGAAAATTCGTCAATTGCGTTTAGCTTCACCAATGTTATCGCAGAAAGGGCTTCCGACTCTTCTTCGATGATGGTGTCTATTTCTTTGGTACAGGAAGTCAGTGACATGACTAGCATTGCCACTATAAAACAGAATAGATATTTTAAGGTCGTTTTCATAATTATGGATTTGAATTGTTATTTGTTCTTTAATGCATCGGTTTGGGGAAGGTTAACCTCAAGACAAAAAAAAACCGAGGTTTGAGCCTCGGTTCGTTTCTATAGTTCATAAGGATTCAATGGTCGTTTTTGCTCTTTTCGATGGCCCTCGTCATCATTTTATCGAACATGATTCTCAATGAGTCTTTCTTGGTCGGGTCGAGACTGAGGTCATAAATTTTATACTGTTCATAGAGTAGTTCTTTTTGTTCTGCAGGAAGGTCTATTTTTTCAAGTAACTCCAAATAATTTGTAGCTCCTCCCAATGGATTTTCTTCTCCGGATCCGGCGAGTTCGAATAGCTGACCGTAAATTTTGGTTTGTTCGTCCAATAGGTTCAATTGTTCGAGCGTGTCTTCCTTTTTCGACTTCGCTATAGTTTGTTTTTTGTTTGTCTTATGCTCCGTTTGTCCTGTGCAGACCGCACAATATGTCATAAGACATAGGAGTATGAATGTTGTGGTTTTTTTCATTTTTATGTTTTTTAGATTGTATCAACCTCTAAGGAAATGGAACAGGGTGAGCAAGGTAATCGTCAAGGCAAGTAGTAAGATCTGTTTTGCCAATTCCAGTTTTTCATCACTATCCATCTCTTCTCTTTTTTAAAAGGTTCGTTCTTTAGTGGATGTTATCCGGGGAAGGTTAACACGCCAGCAGCTAAAAGCTTGAAAAAAAGTAGTCTAATCAGTACAAACCACTGTTTTTGAGGCGTTTTGAAAAATCAAAACCTCGCATACATTAAAAAAATGCTAAATTAGTAAGCACCTACGTTAACCTTATTTATACCCTAGCCATTAAAGTGAAAGAAAAGAAAACGGAGTTTACGCTAGAAGAATTAAAATCGGGTGCTGATTCGGTGCTAAGGCAGGTGTATGAGGAAAATAGGGACAAGTTCTTGAATTTCGCCCGCCGTTACCATTTGTCGGAAGATGAAAATATAGATATCTATCAAGACGCCTTTATCATTTTTCATGAAAATGTGATGAGCGGAAAGGTGAAAAGCTTTACTAGCAGTATCTCGACCTATCTTTTTAGTATTGGTAAATATTTGATTTTCGATCAGATGAAGAAGAACAAAAGAACCGTAGGAGCTAAATACGACCTTTCAAGGGTCGGCACGGACGACGATTTGGTAGAGACGCTGGAAATAGATGAGCCCAACCTTACTCCGGAACAACGATTGTTGCAAAAGCATTTTCCTAGTCTTGGAAAGCAATGTCAAGAGCTTTTGACCCTTTTTTATTACCGAGGGTACACGATTCAGGAAATTATGCAGGCCGAGAACTACAACAGCGAAAATGTTGTAAAGGCGGCAAAATCGAGGTGTATGAGACAACTTAAAGAACGGATAAAGGAAAACCCCCAATAAAATGAACAAAGAACAACTCTTATATCATTATTTCTCAAACTCGCTTTCTAGCGAGCAGGAAAAGCAGTTGCAGGACCTTTTGGAGACCGATGCGGACTTCAGTGAACAGTTCAGGTTCGAAAAAGACCTGAAACGGGTGGTACGCGAGAGGGAAAAGGAGAAACTAAAATCAAAGCTAAGTGGTTTTGAGGCGGAAATCGCACAAGAAAAACCGGTGATACAACTGAAAACTAACCGTAAAAAAAGTGGCTTTAATTGGTCTGTTGCGGCTTCCATCGCGATTTTAGTCGGACTGGGTTGGTTAGGGTATAGCACGCTTTCCGGAGCCGATTACCAAGATTTGTATCAGGAGAATTTTGAAGAATACCCGAATACCGTTTTTGCAGTAACACGTGGCGACACCGCCGAATCCATCGAAAGAGCGGCATTCGCTTCATATGAAACGGGCGATTATAAAACGGCAATAGCAAGTTTCAACAAGATTTCCGCTCCCGATAAAGAAAGTTATCTTGACTTTTATATCGGTCAATCGCAGTTGGCTCTCGGTGAATTGGCCAATGCCGAAAAATCGTTTCAAAAAGTGATTTCCTCAAATTCCGATTTTATTGCCGAGGCGCATTGGTATTTGGCTTTGACCGCCATTAAACAAGAAGATAGGATAAAAGCCATCGACTACCTGAATAACCTCATAGCCAATCATGAGTATAACAAGGATAAGGCTAGGGCGCTTCTTGAAGAGCTGAAGGAGTAGGTAACTGCAAGGCTAGGTATGCAATTTCACCATAGAGAAAGTGTTTGGAGATGTGTCATAATAAAACATCAAGAATTCATTTTTCGATAAAATAAAAGTCCAGCTCCTAAAACAAGTATTGTTCCCAAAGTCATCCAAGGCCATCTCTTATTGGTCCAAGCTGATTCGGTAATCGGGCTATTATCCCCAATAACAATGAGTCCTGCCCAGAATGATGGAGACACGGTAGTACCCTTGAATTTGTCGATGTAAGCGATTTTGGCCTTTCGAAGTGCGGCCGATTTGGTCAATCCTTTTTCGAGACCTTCGTAGAAATCGGTCATTAGATTTTTGCTACTCTTATCGGTAATGGTCCACAAAGAGGACACTACGCTTTTTGCGCCCGAATGGAAAAAACCTCGGGCCAGGCTCATAGCACCTTCTCCTTTGCGCAGTTCGCCCACAGAGGTGTTGCAACCGCTCAACACCACCATATCGGCTTGATTTTTGGTCGCATAAATTTCATTTAAAAACAGTTTTTGATCACTGAAGGCTATCCAGGGATTATTGCCTGCACCCGCATCGGCATGGGTCGATAGATGCAGGATTTTAAAATCGCCCATATTTTTCAATAATCGGGATTTGGTCGCATCTTCATTTAAGGCCATTTCTCCAGAATACATTTCGTGTACCTGATTGACCTCTTCTCCGCTAAAAGCAAGTTTCGGGAGCCCTAGGGTGGTGAAATTGATTGGGGCGAGGCCAAGCAGCTCTTTTTCGGGTTGGTGTATAATTTCCTTTTTTGCATCCAAATAAGACATGGAATAGGCATACCGGATTTCAACCTCTTCAATCAGATATGTGCTTTGCTCTAGATTTGCGACCAATGCCTCGAACGGTATCTGCTGCAACAGATAGTCTGCCACAATGGTGAGTTTTTTCCCTTTTATCGTGTTTTGAACCTTTTCTGGAAGTAGGCTACGGTATACTTCGTGGGCGGTGTTTTTATAGTTCGATAGTTTCTCCGTGCTTGAACTGACATCGGTGAGCTGGGCATAGAGTTCAAGTAGTTTCTCGTTCAATTCTTTGGGGTTTTCCAATTTAAAAAAAAAGGTCTGATCGGGACTGCTCATCAGTCCATATCCCTGCTGGTCATTCAGGATGTACTGCAAAACGACCTCCTTCTCCGAAAGATGGTGTGCCTTAAATTTTTTATAAGGGAGCACATCGACCTTTCTTTTGAGTTTGGCATAATCTGGAAACGCAGTGGTCAATAGGGCGGTAAATCGATCATACTCCCTTTTTTGGTCCGCTATGCTCTCTCGTAGTTCTTCCAGAGCTCCATCAGAAGTGGCCGTCGCTATTTGCAATTCGTTTTCCGCCAATAAAATAGACCGCTTGAGGTCAAATTCCCGTTTGGCTATCGAGTCGGGTAGTTGGGTAATTTCCTTCGCCATTTCATTGGTGACATCTTCAAGCAGCAGCAGCGCCTTGTTTCGCTCCATAAAATAATATGCCTGCTGGGGCCGGTCAAGCAAATAGCTGGTTTCGACAGCCTTCATGTATAGCGATGACCCTTTTTCCCTCCAGAACAATTTGGACTGGTTCTCGGTACTTTCAAATCGGATAATATCAACCAACTTATCCGCTAACGCAAAGGTTTTTAGCGCATGATTTAGGTGTTCATTGTTAGTGTCGTATTCGTAATAGCGCAGCCAACCGTTGGCTTTGGTCACCACGTGGCTTAGCAATTGAATTTTATCCGGGGCGAGCTCAAAATCTTGTTCGGTAATGAGGTCGTCATATGCGATTTTCCGATTTTTATCGGTTGCATAGATTATAGCCTTTTGGTACTGGTATAAGCCCTTTTCAAATTCATTTTGAGCAAGATAAAGATCACCAAGGTTCTCATATGGCGAACTGTAGTTTTCATCATTTATAATCGCCTTTTCAAGATGAATGAGCGCCTCCTCGTTTCTTTTTAATTGCATATTCGAAAAACCGATGCTGTTGAGCACCCTCGCAAGTTCGTCGGGATATAGGTTGAGTGAATCGGCCAAAACGGCTTCATGATGGGCAATCGCTCGCTCGTATTCCCCGATTTTCAAGAACCTATTGCCCTTAAATTGATCAACACGCCGTTTTTTGAACTGTATTTCTTCTTGTGCAGCACGATCGATCAGGGAATCGACCTTCTTTAGATCAGCTGCGATTTTGTCATTAAAAAGTTGATTGTCGATTGTTGAATACACTTCCGCCCGTCCGATATAAGCGTCCAATAGGTTAAAGTTTTTGCTGGTTTTGGAGTTGGGCCCATTATAGAAGGTTATCATGTCGGTGAATTGGCCTATGCCTTTGTAGAAATCTCCCAGTTCAACGTACAGGGCACCCAATTCCAATTTGGCGTCCTGAATCGCTTCGCTATCCTTGCCATTATTTGCCAAAAACCTGAAGGAGTCCAAGGCTTTGTAATAATCTCCCTTGAAATAATGAAAAGTACCAAGGTTAAAGGCTGTTTTTTCCAAAGATCCCTTTTCCAAGCTTGGCAGTTCTTTTTTTAGCAAAAGGGCTTTTGTCGTGAAGTCTATGGCATTTTGAATATCCTTTTCAGCTCCTGTAGTCCACCACTGATCGTAATACCATTTGCTTGCCACATCGTGATAGCAATCGGCCAAAAGGGTGGGTGACATCGCCTCTTCGTTCGCAAGGAAAAAAGAGTCTATTTTTTGCTGTTTGATTTCGCTGGTGCCGCCCGTAGCTATGATATCTAGAAGGTCTTGATGTTGCGCCTGGCAAAGGTGCCCGACAAAAAAAAGGAGAAAGCAACTGAATTGCCTAAGCAGCAAATGCTTCATATGGTTCTTTTGTGGCACTGTAGAACAGTTTTGATGAATTTACGATTATTTCTTTTATGACCCAATTTGATGTTACCATGCCGGTATATTCGTGATGTTCCGAAACGACCCCCTGCATGTATCCGTACAAATTTTATCGGGTTCCCCATAAGAAAGGCCATTACTTTGAAAATTCGAGGCGAATTTGCTAACGAGGTTTCGGTTCGGAAAGTCTGCTCAGATAGTCAAAGTCTGAATTCACGATACATCCAAACAGCTGAAAATACTGGGTGTGGCATGTATGGGGCAAGGTTTTTGAATGGATTTTAGAGGTTTTCAATTCTCGTTGCTCTGTAACATAGTTCTAAATAGTTCCAAGGAGCAGCTGGGTGATTGAATAGAACTTGCTTGGAAAACCCAAAACTAGTGCTTTTCAATAATCAAAGAAACTCAAAATAGCAATCGAGGGTGGTTTGGACGGACCTGTTCAACATTCAATTTTTCGGTAATGCATACAAAGTAGAATAGCCCATGCGAACTCGGGCTATTCTACCATAAAAACTTTTAAATTTTCATTCTCTTAACAGGGCTCTGCTTTCCACTATCTTACCATTAAGTTCCGATGAGGTGGATGCGGATGGAAGACTAAAAATAATCTGTTTTAAGGTAGCGGGCGGGAGGTCTGGAGCCTCATCGATAACAACTGCGGCGATCGCAGACATCGCCGCGGCGGCATAAGAGGTGCCATCGAGCGTTACCTCATCATCCAGTGTTGAATCATCGGGCGTATCCAAGATAATCTTGTAGTCATTAAAAGCCAATGCGATATCTATGCTGGTCGCTCCAAAATTGGAATCCTCATCCAGCTCTACGGGATCGGTAACGGGCCGTACGCCATCATCAAAGTAACCACCAACGGCAAGAATGTTGGCCGCGTCAAAGAAAGATAAAAAATCGCGTTCGGAACCTATCTCATTGTCCACACCTTTATTTCCGGCCGACGTAACGACCAAGGTATTTAACTCATTCAACTCATCCAATAGCTGCGCAAAGAGACTTTTATTTCCGTTTTCGTCTAGCTCAAATAGTGCTTTGGGCATACTCCCACCAAAGCTGGCGTTGACAACACTGATATTACCCCCGTTTTCATTAATTTCCTTAATGTAGGCAAAAGCACAAAGAACGTCCCAGTAAGATCCCTTCCCTTCTGCATTAAAAACCTTTAAGGGCAGAATCTGATAATTGATGCCATCTTCCTCAAGCACATCGGTAATGATTTTAGTGACATAGGTGCCGTGTCCGTTTTGGTCTAAAATATCCTGATTGCCTTCATTGATACGATTTTCGTCCCCATCGCCTAAATAATTCCAACCAGATTGAGTGCTTAGACAATCACTGAAAGCCCCGCTCGGGAATAAATTTCTTCTAGTGTCGGAACTTATCTCATTGCGATTATAATCAATACCCGTATCTATCACGGCAATGTTAACACTGCTATTATCAACGGCAGCAATAAAAGAAGGCTCACCGCCCGCCTGACCCTGAGGGGTGAAAGGTGCGATTTCCGGTAAAAATATGTCGAAAGACCGATCACCTCTTACTTTTCCGGCCGGATTTCTTCGTGGCAGACCATTAACGACGCCTTCTATATCAAGTTCTTCGATACCCGGATCGAATATCCATAAATCCATATCGCCACAATCACATTCCTCGATTTGTACGTCTGGATACTCCATTCGTATTTCCGCTCTAACATTATCCCTCTCGCTCAAGGTAGAACTGGCATCATAACGTACCACGATTTCATTCGGTGAAATTTCAATTCGTTCTGTTATACTACTGGCGCCCTCGTCAATTTTAATTTCATTGTAAATGATATTGTCGTCATCATCGTCCCCACCATGGCCATAAGGCCATTTCGAGCAGGAGGCGACGACCAAACATGTAAAAAATAATATGGTAATTTTTGTTTTCATAATATGGGTTTTAATGGGTTCCTGCTGATGTCTTTGATTTAGATTCAGACAAAATAATCAGGCTTGGTTAAAAGTATGGGCTGCTTTCGTTTTGCCATACCACTACTGTAACAACCTATACAACATATGTATCTTTGCAGGAATCTGTCTGTTTAAGGGAATGCAATGTTATTTGCTGAATTTCGTGAGCTCCGTACGGCTCATCAAATTGCCGTTTTTCTTATAGCTTTCCTGTTTTACGAGTCCAACACCCTCGGCCAACCACATGTTGGAATTGACTTCGATAGTGGCGCCCATGGTTTTCGAGACACTGGTTTCTTGAACGAGGTAGCAGTCAAAAGTACCTGCGGCAACGGTAACACTTTCCTTCTTTGCTACTTTCCGGTTCATTTGGTCGATGGTCGTGTTCATCTTTATGCCGCCCATGCTCATCGCTATCGAAACATTGGCGTCCGGAAGCTCTTGGCCAACATCGAGGGCGTTGGGCAGTTCGATATCGGTCCCTGAAATATCCATCTCCACATCCATTTCGGAATACTGTTGCATCATCTGTGCGGGAAAAAGCGATTCATAATCGATTCGTACGGTGCCATCCTCACAACTAATGGTATAGTTCGAATCAAAGAGATTTTTCCCTTTTTTATCCGTGTACCTTAAATCGAAAGTGGCAACCGTTGCCGAACCATCTTGGCTGACCGAAGAAATGCGATAATCTACAGTACCGTCGGGTTTTCCTTTTTTATCGTAGTTGGTGTATTGAAACGAGCTGCCTTCCTCCATAGGATAGAACTTGCTGCAATTATTTTGTGCGAATGAATAGTTTACTGCAAATAAAAGTGATACTAGGAATACTGTTGTCTTTTTCATTTTTAGGTTTTTGAATGTTCTATTTGATAATGTTCGGAATTCGTTGTTAGGTAATTTTCTAATGTTTATTTTTCAGTGTTATGTTGAGGCACTATGATTATTTCTAGTTAAGGTTATTGGTTTGTTTTGGCGAGTCGTATAAATTCTACCCTCCGGTTCATGGACTTGCCTTCTGCAGTACTATTGTCGCTAAGAGGTTCCGACGCGCCTTTGCCTTCGGTTTGAAGTCTATTCGATGATACATTGTACACCGTAGCCAGTGCATTTTTGACCGCCTCTGCACGTTTTTTCGAAAGTTCCATATTCAGGGCATCGTCTCCATCCGCATCGGTATGGCCTACTATTTTCAACTTGAGGTCCTCGTCTTGTTGTAAAACTTGGTATATCTGCCGAATGATGCCCATTGATCGTGGAAGGATGTTGGCCGAACCCGAATCGAAAAGAATACCGTTGGTTGATATGTTTCCTTCCGAAAGCAGTCTTCTGCGTAGATCGACACCGCCTTTGGCTACTTTCATATTACTAATGTAAATTCCCTCTACGGTGGTGTCTATTCCCCTTAAACCAATTTTGATGGCATTCATTTGTACATTGGTGGGAAGCAGCCTGGGCACGTCCACGATTTTTTGTTCATTGCTCCACATTCGAAAACGCTGTTCGTTTACCGCGATGGCGATATGGTGTTTTTTCAAAACGATTTTTCTGATATCCGTGGCGATCGTGTTACGAAGCGCTCGTTTCCCGTTTATGTTGTTTTCGACGATTATTCCCGCATCGATAAATTGGCAAAATGGATATTCTACCATACCGAAATTTTTGGGTTTATCGAATGAATTGTTGTCGCCTACGACAATCGATAAATAGGATTGCGAAGAGGTTTTTTTGTTCAGTCCCGTGGTTATTACATCAAACTCCACCGTAAATTCTTTGGGTAAGCCAGTAACGTCAGGAATGTATTGGGAAGTAAAACCGGGTGATAATTTTAGCCATTTGTCCGGTTCATTATGGATTTCTACCAATTCACCACCGGAATTTGAATTCCATTTAACTGGGAAATCTCCAATGAAATCGTTTGAAAAATCATCGAAGAACAACAGCTTGTCGCCCGGCACAAAATCGAATTTGCTGTAGACGTTTAGAGTAGGGAGTTCATTTGTGTTCGAGGGATTTGAATCTTCCATGGTGCTGGGACTCGAAGTATTTATCGGGTTCTTGGGCCGTGTGGTTTTAGAAGGGTGGGTTTTTGATCTGGGACTATTTTCTTTTCCTTCGTTTTTAGACCCTGGTTCGAATATACTATCGAGAACCATCTCGGTTTTTTCGGTGGTTTCTTTTTCAACGCGTCGTTCTAAAGCTCTTTCGGCGGCCTTTTCGGCTTTTTTGCCAAGTGTTTTGAGGATTTGCGCGTCTGTGTTTTCCGTATAGACCATCGTAAGAATCAAACAAAGAATGAATTGCAGTGGTTTCGATAATTTTTTCATGGGTGAAGTATTTTTTTGTAAAAATGCTTTTCCCTTTTTATGTATCGTAAACCCTGAGGTTAACACCAAAGCTAAACGATATGCTTAGTTTATAAATCCTGCTTTTACCTATGGTGTCAAATTCTATGTGGATGGTGCGGAATGGTACGTAGATGGTTTGATTACATTTTTATACGGTGTAAGAAAAATGATTTTCCGGCTCAAAAGGTGTAGTGGAACTTCCTCGCCTAGTTCTGCACTATAGTTGGAGTTTCAGTTGTTCGGGTAGCTGCCGGAAACTTTTCCGATGGTATTTCGTTATACCATATTTTCGTATGGCTTCCCGATGCTGCTTTGTAGGATACCCTTTATTCTGTTTCCAATTGTACATTGGAAATTCGTTATGGATTCTTTCCATGTACGCATCGCGATAAGTTTTAGCGAGTACCGAGGCACCGGCGATACTGAGGTATTTTTGGTCTCCTTTGATAATGCATTCCGATGGAATTTCCTTATAGGGCTTAAAACGATTGCCATCTACTATTATAAATTCAGGTTTCTTGGCCAGTTCATCCAGTGCATAATGCATGGCCAATATAGAGGCGTTCAGGATATTGATTTCATCTATTTTTGATGGATGCACATGTGCTACCCCATAACAAATGGCCTCGCTTTCCAGAATAGGTCGTAAACGACTCCGTTGTTTTTCGGACAATAATTTAGAATCGTTCAGAATGCCATCAGTGAATTGTGCGGGCAGAATAAGTGCCGCCGCAGTGACCGGGCCTGCAAGACAGCCACGACCGGCTTCATCGGTACCGGCTTCTAGCTTTCCTGTTTTGTAAATTTTTAATAGCAATTTTTGTTAATATGATAATTTGGAATATCGCAATCCAGCCAAGTATGAAAAAAATTTAATGAAATAGTTAAAAAAATGAATTTTTTATAATTACAATGTACGCATAGCACATTAGTCGCAATTCTTAGATGTTTTTTAACATATCAAAGGCTCAAATGTATATTTACTTTGGTTAATTAACGAATTTTTAGGAATTTCGTGGCAGACTAATTCAAAAATTACTTAAATGAGAAAGAGATTAACTTGGATGCTGACTCCATTATTGGTGTTGGCTATGAGCTTTTCCTATGCACAGGAGAAGACGGTTTCGGGTAATGTTACAGACCAAGACGGTTTGCCATTGCCTGGTGTATCTATCGTTGTTGTAGGAACAACTAGTGGAACACAGACAGATTTTGACGGTAACTATGCGATTAGCGTAGAAGAAGGCGGTGTGTTGCGCTTCAGCTACATCGGTCAGAAAACCGAAGAGCGCACCGTGGGCTCCGAGAGCACTATTAATGTTCAGCTAGCTCAGGACGCAGAGGCCTTGGCGGAAGTTGTGGTTGTCGGTTATGGTTCGCAAACCAAAGAAAAAATTGTTCAAAATGTTTCGGTAGTCGGTGAAGAGGCTTTGGAGAATTTGGTGGTTACTTCGCCCGATCAGCTTCTGCAGGGACAGGCAGCAGGTGTCAACTTAACCAATACTTCAGGACTCTTGGGTGCCAATGTGAATATCCAAGTTAGAGGTATAAATACCATTAATGCGGGTAGCTCTCCTCTATTCGTTGTCGATGGTGTTGTCATTACCGATAATGATAATACTTTTAATCGAGGAGGAAACGTAGGTAGTAACCCTTTGACCTTTTTGAACCCAAGTGATATCGAAAGCCTCACCGTTTTGAAAGATGCTGGGGCAACTGCCATTTATGGTACGAGAGGTGCTAATGGCGTTGTTTTGATTACCACTAAAAAGGGTAGGTTAAACGCCGATGCGACCGTTACCGTAAATAATTTTATTCAGGCATCAAGGGTGAATGATTTATTTCAAGGCTTGAGTGCCGATGAATATAGACAATTCAGAACGGATGTATTTAACATTCAAAATGATGATTCTGTCTCGCCCCAAGACCTAGGTTTGGGCGCAATTGGTGATCCAGGAACTGACTTTGTGGATGAAATTTCTAGGGTTGGTTTTACGCAGCATGTGGATGTTTCTGTACGGGGAGGTAGTGACAAGACGACCTACTTTGTTAGCGGAACATTCGAGGATGCCGAAAGTTTTGCGATAGGCAATGACTTGACCAGGGCCGCAGTTCGTGTAAATTTGGAAACACAGGCAAATAAATGGTTAAAAGTGGGGACAAACATCGGTATTACCAATACCGTTCTCAATACCATCGGAAGGGAAAATAACACATTTGCACCTTTTACGTCGGCGTTTCTTACCAATCCTACCTTTATCCCTCGGGATGAGGACGGGAATTTTGTTCGCTCTCCCAACTTTATACCTAACATCGCGGCGGTAGCTGCATTGAATACCGATAAAACAGAGGGTACCCGAACAATAGGAAGTATTTTTGGTGAAGCCACTCTTGCGCCAGGATTAAAATTCAGAACTGAATTTGGTGTAGATAGATTGATCAGTGAATCAAGTTTACGCAGCGTAGAAATCGTTTCAGCGGGAGGAACAGCAGACTTTTTTACGGTAACGGATAATTTATATAGGATTACGAATTCTTTGTCTTACAACAATACCTTTGGAGACAAGCACAACTTAAGTGCGTTGTTTTTGCAGGAGTACGAGGAGCGGCAGAGAAGAACGACTCAGATTGATGGAGTAGGGTTTTTATCCGATAGTCAATTGAATGTCGGAGCGGCCACGACGCAAACCGTCCTCGGAGCGGATAGGGCCGGTAGTGCCATTCGTGGTTTCTTAGGAAGGGTTTCTTATGACTACGACGGTAGATATCTTTTGGAGCTTACGGGTAGAACAGATCAGTCATCGAGATTGGGTGCCAACAACAACACCGGGCAATTTTATTCCATAGCAGCAGGTTGGACCGTTTCTAACGAAAATTTCTTTAATGTTGATTTTGTGGACTTTTTAACCTTTAGAGGTAGCGTCGGTACGGCGGGTAATGATAGGCTTGGTAATTTTCCTGCTTTGGCACTCTTTGAGTCGGGACAGTTTGGAGGATTGCCTGCTGCGAATGTCATATCTCCGTCGAATCCTAATTTAGGTTTCGAACAAACCCGAACTGTTGACTTAGGTTTCAGGTCAAGTTTTTTTGACAACCGATTGAACTTGAATGTTTCATATTACAAACGAAATACCACTGATTTATTATTTGAGGTTCCCTTACCTCCACAGTCAGGTGCTCTTTCTGTAAATCTCAATGCCGGAGAATTGGAAAATTCAGGTTGGGAATTTGAACTATCAACTACAAATGTTAGAACAGAGAATTTTCAATGGAATACCAGTATCAACTTAGCGACTCTTGATAATAAGTTGGTTGAAATAATTTCGAACGAGGTGGATGCCGATGGTAGAAAATTCATTGAGACTGGAGCACAACGTGCAATCGAAGGGGAATCTTTGAGTACGTTCTTCTTGGTAAGATATAATGGTGTGAATCCTCAGACTGGTGACGCGGAATGGCTAGATATTGACGGTAATGTCACTACTACCCCAAATTTTGATACAGATAGGGTCGCGGCAGGTAGTGCCTTACCAGAGTTGACAGGTGGTTTTACAAATACCATTAGATTTAAAAACCTTGATCTGGGTGCTGTTTTCAACTTTAGTGTAGGGAATAAAGTCTTGATCGACGGATTACGCTTTATCGATGGTATTGATGCTATCGGGGGTACAATAAACGTTAGAAGACAAAACCTTGATTTTTGGAGGAATCCTGGAGATAATTCATTTGCGCCAAGTCCTGCCAGCTCGACCGCGAATAATTTCAACCAGAGGTCGACCGCACAATTGTTGGATGGTGATTATCTAAGATTGAAAAATATTACTTTAGGTTACACCTTACCAAGTTCGTTTCTTGAAAAGAGTAATTTCTTCTCTAAAGTTAGGTTTTATGCCACCGCTACTAATTTGTGGACAATCAAGGGTGATGATCTAGATGGTATTGATCCAGAAAATAACGATACCAATAATCCATTAGGATTAGGAGAGTCTTTCTTTACTGCACCTCAGGCAATAACATATTTGGTAGGTTTAAATTTACAATTTTAAAAAAATTTGAAAAATGAAATACTTGAATAAAATAATTTTATTGGCCATGGCCTTTGTCACATGGAATTGTGACGATAAAATTGACGAAATTTCGCCGGAGAATGATTTGTCGGCTGATGTCATCTTTTCTAATTTCTCTACAATTGAGGCTACCACAGTAGGTATTTATAGCGGTATGCAAGATGGGGATTTTATTGGTCAGCCAGAGATGATTGCCGATTTTATGGCGGATAACGTAAACTTTGTTGGTAGTTTTACAACGCTTCAAGATATAAGGGATTTTGATGCTAATGCCACAAACAATACGATAAACGGTATGTGGTTTGACATTTTTGACGTGATTAGGGATGCGAACAACATCATAGTAAATTTGCCCGGTGTCAACCAGGAGGATGTAAGTTTTGTATCGACCGAAAACTCTACTAATTTCGAATCGCTCCGCACGCAATTTATCGGTGAGGCGCATTTCTCAAGAGCTTTAGCTACTTTTCAAGGGGTCAACTTGTTCGCACAGCCGTTTCAGGTAGCCGGCGGAAGTAATCCTGGAATGCCATTGGTTACAGAGTTTTTTGAGGGCGATGTTACCGCCTTTCAACAACCAAGGGCCACGGTTAATGACACGCACTCCTTTATTGAATCCGATTTGATTGTTGCGATGAATAGCTTACCCGAGACCAACGGTATTCGTCCAAGTAGTACTTCCGCGAAAGCGTTACTTTCCAGATTGTATTTGTATAGGGAACAATGGAATGATGCTGCCAATATGGCTAACGAAGTTATTAATACTACAGGGTTTAGTTTGGCACCGGATTATAGTTTTTACAACAACTCATCAACAGAGCATATTTTTAGAGTTATCAATCAAGCAGATGACGGAGCTTTTGGTAATAATTTTGATACGTTTTACAATCCAACTTCAAATAATGGTAGGGGAGATTTAGCGTTTTCCGAAGATCTTATATCTGCCTTCGAAGAAGAGCCGGACGATTTACGCTTTGAGTTGTCTTTTGTTGATGTCGACGCTGGGGATAATGAAGCTAGATTTACTACTAAATATCCGTTTGGTGCTACTAATGAATCAGATCCGAATGTTCTTAGAATGGGCGAAATGTATTTGAATAGGGCAGAAGCCAACCTAAGGGGTGGTACTAATATAGGGGATACACCTCTAAATGACGTAAACGCCATTCGGGAAAGGGCTGGTTTAGACCCATTGACGACTGTAACCTTAGATGATATTCTAGTTGAAAGAAGAAAGGAATTGGCTTTTGAAGGGCATAGAAGAATGGATTTGCTTAGAAATGATTTAAATCTTAAGCCTGATAATGGTGCTATTTCCGCACCAGGTTCTGATAAGGTTATTTTGCCTCTTCCTACAGACGAATTAAACGGTAATCCTAATGCGACACAAAACCCGAGTTACTAATTAATTGTAGCTTCGTTCGATTGATATGTAAAAAGGGCCTGCAATTATGTGGGTCCTTTTGTATTTTATTATCGAATAATCGGTATTTTAACTCCTCATTTGAATAGTTAATCGTCAATTTTTAAATGATCATTTATGAAATCAGTTTTTTTTCCGCTACTTCTTTTTATTTCAACATCCATTGCAGCACAGATAAACAAAGGCGCTTTTGATGATTATATTTATTTTATAAATCAAAATAGACCAACTTACGAAGGTGTAGAGGGTACGCCGTACTTAAGCGAAAGTTTTACTCCAGCAATGATTGACAATTTTAAAGATGTGGTTTACATCAAGTTCAATGCTTTTGCCGATAATATAGAATTTAAAAAACCTGACGATGATGTTGCTATTCTATCAATGGAGAAAGATTATAGATTCAAGTTATTAGATGGCCAGAATACGCAATATGAGATTCATGACTATATAAATGCTAAAGGAGCAACGAAAAGGACTTTTTTTAAGAAGATAGGAGGCGGTGAAGATTTTACTTTGTTTTTAAAACATAATGTAAAGTATACACCAAAAAAAATGGCTACAAGTGGTTTCGAACAAAACCAGCCTGCTAAGTTTACCAAAATAAGAGATACTTATTATATTGGTCAACCCAAAGAAGATTATACTAACCTTGTCGCTATCCCTTCAAGAAAAAAGGAAATCTCAACTTTTTTTGATAAGAAATCCAAAACAATGCTTCAATTCATAAAGAAAGAAAAATTAAAATTGGATAACGAGGACGATTTGGTTAAAATATTTAAGTTTTATTGGTCTGAGGATTAGAAGGACAATAACTTTACTTTTAAAGTTAAGAGTGCTGTCAATTAGGAAATAGAGGTTAAGTCCTACGTGTATAGGTTTTTATTCTATTGAAGTGGAGAATTTATTTTCAGTATGTTAGTTCTTACAATAAAACTAATTACAATTCACTTT
Organism: Aggregatimonas sangjinii; assembly: GCF_005943945.1. Taxonomy (GTDB): domain Bacteria; phylum Bacteroidota; class Bacteroidia; order Flavobacteriales; family Flavobacteriaceae; genus Pelagihabitans; species Pelagihabitans sangjinii. Next base: position 435,236 of record NZ_CP040710.1, read on the forward strand.
TCAATAAACTTAAATTACAGAAATGACCGGCGCCCTTGTAGCTTTAATATATCTGATCCGAGCCCTGTATGTAGGGTTGGGTTACGTGTTCTTTATCTAAATATTTACTCAAGCTAGGTCTAAAATGCAATTCTCTATGATGCATATGAGAAACTTTCACATTCCGTTAAGAACAAAAAAATATAACTTTACAAGCGTAAACAGTTTGGATGAAATATTTTCTTCTCGTATTTTTTTTATTTGCTTGCCATTCAGTACCTGCTCAGGAGAATAAACTTCCCCCAGCCAAGAAAGTAGATACGACTGCTCGTAAAACCAAAGATGAAAGAGGCCTGGCAAAAGGCAAGCTATTCGGAAGTACCAAAGACACCGACTCCATTACCATCAAAGATTACAAGATTATCTCCTATGAGCGGGATACCACCTTTTTAGATACCACCCTTACCATTCAAAAAGAATACAAGTACAACTACCTAAGAAAAGACGATTTTGAGCTCATGCCATTTTCCAATGTTGGTCAGCCGTACAACACTTTGGGCCATGATTTTAGAAGAAAGGAAATATACCCCCGGATCGGTGCCCGTGCGAAACATTTCAATTACGAAGAAGTGTGGGATATCGATTATTACAACGTGCCCACTCCACTGAGCGATCTTTTCTTTAAAACCACCTTTGAGCAAGGCCAGTTGCTCGACGCCAGGCTTACCTTCAATACCTCAAGGCGGCTCAATTTTTCGATTTCCTACAAAGGGCATCGTTCATTGGGAAAATACCGTATCGACCAGGTGCGTTCAGGAAATTTTAGGGCGACAACGAATTATGAAACAAAAAATGGGCGCTACACGATTAGGGCGCATACGGCCGCTCAAAATATCAATACCGAAGAGAATGGCGGATTGGCCTTAAAGGAGGAGCAATTCGAGTCCGGGGTCGATCAGTTCCAAGACCGCTCGCGAATCGATGTTCGCTTTTCGGATGCTGATAACAAGTTGATCGGTAAGCGCTATTTTCTCGACCATCAGTACAAACTCGTAAGAAAGCTGAAAGATTCCAGTAGAACAGAGAAAACATCCTTCGCTATCGGGCACCAGTTCAATTATGAGACCAAAATCTATAATTATTCCCAAACAGCTTCCAGCGAGTATTATGGGAGTTCCTTTCAATCCAATATAGATGATCAGGCAAGACTCAAGACCATGTTCAACCAGGCCAACCTGACCCTGAGCAACCTAACCTTGGGAAAATTGCAGGCGAATATCAATCTGTACAACTACAATTACCATTTCAACAGTTTGCTCATCACCGATAGCGGCCAAATAGACAATCAGCTAAAAGGTGAGGAAGTATCAGTAGGTGCCAACTATGAAAAGACCATCAAAGGATTTGATATCAAGGGTGCCGTACAATATAACATAACCGGTGACCTAACGGGAACCCTCATAGACGCCTCGGCAGGTTACAAAATCAATGACAATAATAGTTTTAGGGCCGCAATACATTCCTCAAGCAGAATGCCTAACTTTAATTTTCTGCTGTATCAGAGTGATTATGCGAACTACAATTGGCAGAATACTACTAATTTCGAGAAAGAGCGCGTATACAGCCTACAATTAGGTTTTGACTCCAAACTATTTGGAAAGCTGACCGCAAATTATAGCGCCTTGGATAATTACACCTATTTCGCTGCCGACAGCGCGACAGCCACATCAGAGCAGCTAGACCAAGGGCTGTTCAATGCATTTATCAAGCCCGCTCAGGAAACCAATAGCCTCAAACACTTAAAGATCAAATACAATAAAGAATTCCGTTTGGGCAAGTTCGCGCTTAACAATACGGTAATGTATCAGAATGTAGAGCAGTCTAATCAGGTACTCAACGTACCACAGTTGGTCACGCGAAATACCCTTTACTTTTCGTCCGACGTCTTTAAAAAGGCGATGTATCTACAAACAGGAGTAACATTCAAGTATTTTACCGAATACACGATGGATGCCTACAACCCTGTCCTTGGCGAATTTTACATTCAAAATAATGAAATATTGGGCGGTTACCCCTTGCTCGATTTTTTCATCAATGCCAGAGTGCAACAAACACGCATCTATTTAAAGGCCGAGCATTTCAATTCGTTTTTTGGTGAAAACGATTTTTATGCGGCCCCCGATTATCCCTATCGCGATTTTGTCATTCGCTTTGGTCTCGTCTGGAACTTCTTTTCATAATGTATACCTTCTCTTATAATCCGCTGTGGAAGAGCGGCCATAAGAGATGTTTAAATTAAGCCTTTCGCAAACCGTGCTCCGTTTTTACTTGAATTGAATAATCGACTCCCGTAAGCATTTTGATTTACATTGCCTAATTAGTACATTTTATCTAAATACTTCTCCGACCGCTTTGCCTCGGGGATAGGCAGTTCAAGAAAATTTTTAGTTGTACGTTGTTCGGCTCTTTCGTTCTTTTCTTCGAAACGCAGTCTTTTAAGTCACTTCTGGAGACTGTCCCATGGGTTTTGCTATAGGTAAGTTTGTACTTTGGGGGGCTTTATGCCTTTGGGCATAAACCAGGCTTTCGCCACTCGCTTTTGCCCTATTCGGTTGAGCATTCGGTCATTATGTAACTATCCGCAAGAGGTCATCTGCATTTTTGCGCTGAAACCTCAAGGGCAAAGAGCTCAAACAAATGGCTCGATCCCTGCCCCGTTAAAACTTTTTATGAAGCTTAACTACATGTATTTCAGGCAGATGAAATTATAATTCATAATGTTTTGAAAAAAAAAGTTGCAGCTATTGTGTAAGACGAAAAACCCTCTTATATTTGCACCCGCTTTGGGACTGAGAGTGGTGATGAAGTATAAACCCCAAGGCGTTTTAAGTGTCTTTTTAGAGGATACTACACAACAGTTCATTGACATATTGTAAAGACAACAGAGGTCCACTTCTTTTTTTTTAAATGGGAGTGGACATCGCGCCCGGTCTCTTTTAACGGGGGGCCGGGGGAATAGAATTTTTTGGAACCAAAGATAAGAATTGATCTTATCGAGAGACGGGGCCGGGATAGCTTATAGGGGTCGAGGGCGATATATTATATAAGAATCGACAATGAAGAGTTTGATCCTGGCTCAGGATGAACGCTAGCGGCAGGCCTAACACATGCAAGTCGAGGGGCAGCGGGGAGTGCTTGCACTCTGCCGGCGACCGGCGCACGGGTGCGCAACGCGTATGGAACCTGCCCTTTACAGGGGAATAGCCCAGAGAAATTTGGATTAATGCCCCATGGTACCTTCTATAGCATTATAGGACGGTTAAAGGCTTCGGCCGGTAAGGGATGGCCATGCGTACCATTAGTTAGTTGGTAGGGTAACGGCCTACCAAGACGGCGATGGTTAGGGGCCCTGAGAGGGGGATCCCCCACACTGGTACTGAGACACGGACCAGACTCCTACGGGAGGCAGCAGTGAGGAATATTGGACAATGGGCGGGAGCCTGATCCAGCCATGCCGCGTGCAGGAAGAATGCCCTATGGGTAGTAAACTGCTTTTGTACGGGAAGAAACCCGCCTACGTGTAGGCGGCTGACGGTACCGTAAGAATAAGGACCGGCTAACTCCGTGCCAGCAGCCGCGGTAATACGGAGGGTCCGAGCGTTATCCGGAATTATTGGGTTTAAAGGGTCCGTAGGCGGGCCGGTAAGTCAGTGGTGAAAGTCTGCAGCTCAACTGTAGAACTGCCTTTGATACTGTCGGTCTTGAGTCATAGTGAAGTGGGCGGAATATGTAGTGTAGCGGTGAAATGCATAGATATTACATAGAACACCGATTGCGAAGGCAGCTCACTAATTGTGTACTGACGCTGATGGACGAAAGCGTGGGGAGCGAACAGGATTAGATACCCTGGTAGTCCACGCCGTAAACGATGGATACTAGCTGTCCGTCCGCCTTAGGCGGATGGGCGGCCAAGCGAAAGTGATAAGTATCCCACCTGGGGAGTACGTTCGCAAGAATGAAACTCAAAGGAATTGACGGGGGCCCGCACAAGCGGTGGAGCATGTGGTTTAATTCGATGATACGCGAGGAACCTTACCAGGGCTTAAATGCATTACGACAGGGGTGGAGACACCTTTTCCTTCGGGCGTTTTGCAAGGTGCTGCATGGTTGTCGTCAGCTCGTGCCGTGAGGTGTCAGGTTAAGTCCTATAACGAGCGCAACCCCTACCGTTAGTTGCCAGCATGTCATGATGGGGACTCTAACGGGACTGCCGGTGCAAACCGCGAGGAAGGTGGGGACGACGTCAAATCATCACGGCCCTTACGTCCTGGGCCACACACGTGCTACAATGGCCGGTACAGAGAGCAGCCACGTCGCAAGGCGGAGCGAATCTACAAAACCGGTCACAGTTCGGATCGGGGTCTGCAACTCGACCCCGTGAAGCTGGAATCGCTAGTAATCGGATATCAGCCATGATCCGGTGAATACGTTCCCGGGCCTTGTACACACCGCCCGTCAAGCCATGGAAGCCGGGAGTGCCTGAAGTCCGTCACCGCAAGGAGCGGCCTAGGGCAAGATCGGTAACTAGGGCTAAGTCGTAACAAGGTAGCCGTACCGGAAGGTGCGGCTGGAACACCTCCTTTCTAGAGTTCGCGCGCCGTAGCGATACGGTGCGCGACGAGAGCCCATCGGCCCCTGAAGGCCTTTTCCGTGCCCCGTCCCCTCGATTCGATTAGAACGAGGTCCCAAAAAATACGCGATATGCGATGTTGGTCTTTACGATATA